>JASIBM010000101.1 GCA_030045175.1 Streptosporangiaceae bacterium
TTCGCGGTGGGCTGCGACGGGTGGCTGGAACAAGATCAGGTGGAGGAACTCTCCGGGCTGCGCAGGATCGAGCTGCCTGCTGGCGTGACATTCGCCACCGCGCAGCGGCTGTACCGGGCGGGCATCACGCCGGCGCCCGTGTCGGGCCTGCACTACGTCGTCTACCCGTGGGTCGTCGATTGCCAGACGCTGCGCGAGCGGGGCTGGCGGCCGTCGGTCACGAACACCCAGGCGCTCCGCGTGCTGCTTGATGAGCGGGCCGGCCACCACGCCGTCGCCGGCCGCAGGATCGCAAAGAAGGAGGCCACGATAACGGCAGCCGGGGCGACGGTCGCCGTGATAGGCACCGCAGCGATCGTGCGCCAAGTCCGCAAGCGTCGCCGCGACGGCTAACCAGCGAGCGAGAAGAGATGCGCCCGGAGGCGAGCGGGAAGGGGGGGTGAGCGGGAAGCCCTGTGCAAAGCGAGCCGAAGGCGAGCTGAGCGGGAAGGGGAGCGAGCGGGAAGACCCTGCGCGAGCGAGCCGAAGGCGTAGCCGGAGGCGAGAGCGCGCGAGCGAGCCGTAGGGGCGCGGCGCCGCCTGGACTGAGGAGCGTGGTTTTCGCGACGAGGGAAGGCGGCGCCTAAAAGCGCCCCGGAGGCGAGCGGGAAGACCAGCGCGTAATCTGGCCCCATGTCTCGTCGCGCCGTCACGCTGATGATCGCCGCCCTGGGTGCCGTTGGCTCGCTCCTGGTGGCCTGGCTGGTGCAGGTGCCTTACGTGGCGCTGACTCCAGGGCCGACGTTCAACACCCTCGGCCCGCTGGGCGGCAAGCCGATCGTCCAGGTCATCGGCCACCGCACCTTCCCCACCTCCGGCCACCTGAACATGGTCACCGTGTCCTACGAGGGCGGTCCGGGCGCGGTCCCGCCGTTCAACATCTTCAGCGCGATAGCGGCGTGGCTCAGCCCGCACAACGCCGTGGTGCCGCAGTCCGAGCTGTTCCCGCCGGGGCAGTCGCAGCAACAGGTGATCAAGCAGGACACCGAAGAGATGGCGGATTCGCAACAGACCGCCACCGCCGCGGCCCTGTGCCAGCTCGGCATCAAGTTCGGGGTCATCGATACGATCACAAACACGATCCGTGGCCTGCCCGCCGCCCGCGTGCTACAGCCCAACGACGTCATCAAGGCGGTCGACGGCCAGCCGGTCACCTGCCGGGTCAGTGCCGCCACCATGATCCGCGCGCATCCCGCTGGCACCCGGCTGACGCTCACGATCGCCCGCGGCGGCACGACGCGGAACGTCTCGCTCACCACGATCAAGTCCCAGGGCGTGCCCGTGATCGGCGTCAACGTGGTCGTGTCGTTCACCTTCCCGTTCCAGGTGAAGATCAGCATCGGGGACATCGGCGGCCCGAGCGCGGGGATGATGTTCGCGCTCGCGATCATCGACAAGATCACCCCGGCCAACCTGACCGGCGGCAAGTTCATCGCGGGCACGGGCGAGATCGAGCTCGGCGGCGCCGTCGACCCGATCGGCGGGATACAGCAGAAGATGGCCGCAGCCCGCGCCGCGGGTGCGACCATCTTCCTGACCCCGGCCGCCAACTGCCCGGACACCGTCGGCGCGGTGCCGGCGGGCCTGCGGCTGGTCAAGGTCAGCACGCTCAGCGGCGCTATCGCCGCCCTGAACGCCCTGAAGGCGGGCCGCGCGGTCCCCGGCTGCTAGCGACCCGTAGCCGGGAGGCTGAGCACCGAGATCGTGCCCGGATTACTAAAGTTGGTCACCAGGTCGAGCGTATAGCCGATTTCGGTGGCCGGGTTAATGGCCATATCTACCGGGATAACGGTCTTGACAGCGACTCTGGTCGTGACGGCGTGCGTCCGGCCGTCGATGACTGCGATCAAGCCGAGGTGGAGGGCGCCTACGTAGCCGACGTTAGTCCTCGGGTCGACGGCGACCCAACTCGGAGGGTCATCGGATCTGGTCGTCAGCAGCACCCGATGGATCGCTGCTATCACGCGATCCGTGTGACCGTTGATCACGGACACAGCGGCGTTCTTACCCTGGGTGGCCACGTAGATCGTGTCCGTCGGCGCGTTCACGGCCAGTCCGATTGGCGCCACTCCGCTGACCTTGACTGTGGCCGTGACCTTGTTCGTACGCCCGTCGATGACGGACACTGACCTGCTGGGAGCGTTATCGAGGAGGTCGGCCGTGTAGATGGTGTCGGTACTCGGGTCTACCGCCATGTCGAAGGGAAACAGGTAAGGATGCCGCCCAAGGCTGATGGTGGCCACGATCTTGTTGGTATGCCCGTCGATCACCGACACCGTGTTGCCTTGGGGGGTCCCTAGGGAATAGGCGACGTAGATCTTGTCAGTCTGCTGGTCGACGGCAACAAGGGTCGCCAGGCCGGGCACCCGGATCGTCGCCGTGACCTCGTTGGTATGCCCGTCGATCACCGAGATCGTCCCGCTCTTCGGAACCTGTCGATGACTGGTGCCCTGCTGGTTGGCGACGTAGATCGTGTCGGTCCGCGAGTCGACAGCGATCGCGTCCGGATAGCGCTGCACCGTGATGCGGTCGGTCACCGTATTGGTGCGCGTGTTGATGACCGCCACCGTTCCGTGCTGCCCTACGTTGCCCGGCAGGACGGTAACGTACACCACGCCGGTTGCCAGGTTTACGGCGATCGCGGATGGTTGCGTGCCCGCCTCGCTCACCCGGATGGTGGCAAGGATGCGCAGGCGCCCATGTCCGGGCCCTTGGGCAGGCCCCGCGCCTGACCGGCTGGCGTGCTGCCCTAGGACGGCCGCCGTCGCGGCGATCACCGCGACGGCGCAAGCCACCGCCACCGGCGCCAGCCAGCGCGTCGCGCCTGCGGAGCGTCGTCGGCCGGTAGTCGGGTGCTCGTCGGAGGTGAGCCGCTCCGGCCGCCGGACAGTCGTGGACCGCACCGGGCGCACGCGCTTACCGGCCGGCTCGCCGGTGTCGGCGAGCACGCGGTCGAGTGTCTCGAGCCCCCGCTGGTCGTACCAGCTCCCGGGTTCGGTCCAGGACGGGACCGGGTTACCCGGTGCCATCATCGAGCGTGCGCGCGCGACGTTCTTGCGTGCCTTGATCATGTCAGCTCCTGCTTGGCTGTCGTCCGCGGTGCGGCGTCGGCTGGCTGATGCTCGTCGGGCTCGAGTGCCCGAAGTTCCGCGGCGAGGCGGCGGCGCGCGCGATGCAGGCGGACAGCCATGGTGGTCCGCGAGCAACCCATCGCCGCGGCAGCGCCCGCCAGGTCGAGTTCCTCCCAGCCGACGAGCCGAAGTGCCTCCTGATCGGCCGGGCGCAGGCGGTCGAGTGCCTGGCGCAAGCGGCCCCGCTCCGCGACGCCGTCGGCCAGATCAGGGATCGGTCGGCTGGCCGGGACATCGTGGCTGAGCCTGGCCGCGAGGCGCTCGGAACGCCGGCGAGAGCGGTCGGAGTTGGCCAGCGTCCTGCGGGCGACGCCGTAGAGCCAGGGCTG
>JASIBM010000102.1 GCA_030045175.1 Streptosporangiaceae bacterium
ATAGCGCAGAACTATAAGAGCGGCGAGCTCACCGTCCTTGACGTGCCGGCCCCGACCGGCCGGCCAGGCGGAGTCCTTGTGCAGTCCCTGTACTCGCTCATCTCGACGGGGACCGAGATGATGAAGGTCAGCGAGGCCAGGATGTCGATGGTGGGCAAGGCCAGGGCGCGACCCGATCAGGTCAGGAAGGTGCTCGACTCGGTGGCGCAGCAGGGTGCTCTCGCCACCTACAAGAAGGTGATGGACCGCCTCGACTCCTATACGCCGCTCGGCTACTCACTATGCGGCGTCGTGATCGACGTCGGGGCCGGCGCGGAGGAATTCTCTGTCGGCCAGCTCGTCGCGGCGGCGGGCAATGAGCACGCGCTGCACGCCGAGGTCAACTGGGTGCCTGTCAACCTGTGCGTGCCGGTGCCGCGCGATGTCCTGCCGCAGCACGCGGCGTTCGCTACGGTCGGGGCCATCGCCATGCACGGCGTGCGGCGCGCCGAGGTCCAGCTGGGCGACACCGCCTGTGTCATCGGCCTGGGCCTGGTCGGCCAGATCGTGGTCCGGCTGCTGCTGGCTGCCGGGGTCAGGGTCGTCGGCATCGACGTGATAGCGGAGCGGTGCCGGCTTGCCGAGGCGGCCGGGGCCGTGCTGTGCGCCGCGCCCACCGACGACGGCATCGCGGCGGCCGAGCGCGCGCTGCACGCGCTCACCTCGGGCCGCGGGGCTGATCACGTGCTGCTCGCGGCCGGCGGGGCGTCTAACGGCCCGGTCGAGACCGCGGCCAGGCTCGCTCGCGACCGGGCTCGCATCGTGGACATCGGCAAGACGCGGCTCGACCTGCCGTGGAATGCCTATTACGACAAGGAACTCGACGTCCGCTTCTCCCGCTCCTACGGACCCGGTAGGTACGACGATAGCTACGAGCTCGACGGCATCGACTACCCGGCTGGCTACGTCCGGTGGACCGAGCGGCGCAACATCGAGTGCTTCCTTGACCTGATCGCGCGCAAGGACATCGAGGTCGAGTCGCTCATCTCAGGTACGTTCCCGATGGAGCAGGCGACCAGCGTCTACGACGGCCTGGCGTCAGGAGCCCTGACGGCCGTAGGCGCGCTGCTCGAGTACCCGCAGCCACCAGAGCCGATCCGGCCCCCGGCCTCCGGCCAGGCTGGCACCACAGGCCGAGCCACCGCGAGCAAGGCGGCCGGCGGCGACCGGGGCCAGCACAGCCTCGCGATCGGATTCATCGGCGCGGGCAACTATGCGACCTCCATGCTGCTGCCGCACCTGGCCAGGCTCGACGGCGTCCGGCTGGCGCGGGTCGCGACGACCAGGTCGCTGTCCGCGGTGAACGCACAGCGGCGATTCGGCTTCGCTAGCGCCTCGACGGATGCCGATGAGCTGCTCGGCGATGAGTCGCTGGACGCGATATTCATCGTGACGCGCCACAATACCCATGCCGATCTGGTTTGCCGAGCGCTGGAGACCGGCAAGGCCATCTTCGTCGAGAAGCCGCTGGCACTGACCCGCCAGGAACTTGAGCGCATCGCCGATACCGTCGCAAGCACGGGCAACGACCGGCTCATGGTGGGATTCAACCGGAGGTTCGCGCCGCTGCTCGGGCGCATGAAGGCCGAGTTCGGCCAGCCCGGGGTTAGCTCGGCCACCAGGTACCTGGTGAACGCCGGGCGCCTGGACGCCACGAGCTGGTATCTCGACGCGAAGCTGGCCGGGTCGCGCTTCGCCGGCGAAGGCGGTCACTTCATCGACACCCTCAGCTGGTGGGCGGACAGCATGCCAGCCGAGGTGTACGCGGTCAGCGGCCCGCACGCGAACGACGTCCAGGTCACGGTGCGGTTCGGCGACGGCTCGACCGGCGTGGTCAGCTACCTGACGGCGGGCAACGCCCGCTTCCCGAAGGAGACCTTCGACGCCGCGGCGGGCGGCCGTAGCGCACGGCTTGACAACTTCAACCAGGCCACGGTGTGGTCAGGCCGGACCACGACCAGCATGCGCTCACGGATCCGCCAGGATAAGGGCCAGCGGGATCAGCTCATGCGCTTCGTCGAAGCGGTTCGGACCGCCGCGCCCATGCCCATCGCGCTTGAGTCACTGCTCGCCACGACGAGCGCGACGATCGCCGTGAGTGAGAGCCTGGCGAGCGGCAGGCCAGTGCAGATATGACGGTGCAGATATGAGCGAACCGCGCCGGTCCAGGCTCGGCTGGTACCTGCGCAGGGCCGTCAGGATGTCTCCGCGCGAGGTTGCCTGGCGCGCCTACGATCAGGTCCTGCGCGTGTCCTGGTCGCGCAGGCAGGTCGGCCGCGACCAGCCTGGCCCAGTCAAGACCAACACAGTCAAGATCAACACAGTCAAGATCAGCACAGCCCAGGCCGGCCAGACAGCCCAGGTCGGCAAGGAGGCGACGCCGCCCGCCGAGCGCCGGTTCGCCGTGGTGATCGCGCCGGACGCCGCCGAGCGCGTGCCCGCGGCCGCGAAGGCGGCCGTCGTGCGGGCGGCGGACCGGCTCATCAGCGGTGAGTGGGAGGTGCTCGGCGTCGTCAGGACCGACATGGCGGCGCCCGACTGGTTCGCCGACCCGGTGACCGGACGCCAGGCTCCGGCGGAGCGGTACGCGTTCCGGATCAACCATCGCTCGCAGGAGCAGACCGGGAACATCAAGCAGGTCTGGGAGGTCTCCCGGCTGCAGCACCTGACGCTGCTCGCTTCGGCGTGGTTCCTCACCCACGACCAGGTTTACGCCCGCCGGGCTGCCGAGCAGCTGCGCTCCTGGTGGCAGGAAAACCCATTCCTGTCTGGCGTGCACTGGACCAGCGGCATCGAGGTCGGGCTCCGGCTGATCAGCATGACCTGGATCAGGCGATTGCTCGCCGACTGGCCGCAGATCAGTGACCTGTTCGAGCACGACGAGCTGGCGCTAAGGCAAATCCGCTGGCATCAGCAGTACCTGGCGGCGTTCCGCAGTCGGGGCTCGTCGGCAAACAACCACGTGATCGCGGAGGCCGCTGGGCAGCTGATCGCGAGTTGCGCCTTCCCCTGGTTCGGCCAGAGCGCGACCTGGCGGCGCCGGTCCGCCCGCCTGCTCGAGCGCGAGCTGCTGCGCAACACGTTCCCGTCCGGGATCGGGCGGGAACTGGCCTCTGATTACCAGTGCTTCGTTGCCGAGCTAGGGCTGCTCGCCGCCGTCGAGGCCGCGGCGGCCGGCTATCCGCTTGGGCAGGCGACCTGGCGCCGGCTGTGCGCGATGGTCGACAGCGCGGCGGCACTCGTCGACGAGCGAGTGCGCCCGCCCCGTCAAGGTGACGGCGACGAGGGCCGCGGGCTGCTGCTCGATGCCCCGGTGGCCAACCGCTGGCCGTCATTGCTTGCGCTCGGATCGGCGCTGTTCGGGCGGCTCGACTGGTGGCCGACCACGACACCGGATGCTGGCAGCGTGCTCATCGGCGCGCTACTTGACGCGCCCGTCGAGGTGACGGGCCGGCCGGCGGAGCGACCATGGCACTTCGCTGATGCCGGCCTGACCCTGCTGCGCACCAACGGCCGCCAGGCTCCCGAGATCTGGTGCCGCTGCGACGGCGGGCCGCACGGTTACCTCAGCATCGCGGCGCACGCCCATGCCGACGCCTTGTCGGTCGAGGTCCGCTACGGCGGCGTGGACATCCTCGCCGACCCTGGCACCTACTGCTACCACGGTGAGCCCGCCTGGCGCTCGTACTTCCGCTCGACGATCGCACATAACACGGTGGAGCTCGGTGGCCAGAATCAATCGGCCGATGGCGGCCCGTTCTTGTGGCTGCGGCACGCGAACGCCAGGGAGCTTGAGGTCGTGGACGTCGGAGACGCGGTCGAATGGATGGCCGAGCACAACGGCTACCAGTCGCTGGCCCGGCCAGCCCGGCATCGGCGCTGCGTCCGGCTTGACCGGGCGGCGCGCAGCGTCGACATCGTCGACGAGATCCACGGCGAGAATCAGCAGATCCGCCTCGCGTTCCATTTCGGGCCAGACGTTACCGCTGAAATCTGTGGAAAATATGCTATCTTGAACTGGCCGGGCGAACAGGCACCGGGCCAGGCGCGGATAGAGCTCGCCGGCCAGCTACTATGGAGCATCCATAAGGGGGAAACTGACCCTATCCTGGGATGGTATTCATGCGGCCTGGGACGACGCGTACCGGCTTGCACGCTCGTCGGCTGTGGACGGTCGGCTTCCGCCGCGCTCTTCACTACACGATTGGAATTCCTTGACATCAGCGACGCCCAGCAGTTCACGTCGGCTGGTCGACGCGATGGACAGGCGGCGTGCGGCTCGCCGCCGGGGATTCCCTGGGAGGCCGGATGAATCACGGCACGGCCGACGTCGGCGACATAGCTGACGTCCCTGGCCAGCACCATGCCCCTGGCCAGCACCATGCTCCTGGCCAGCATCATGCTCCTGGCCAGCACCTCAGTGCCGATCTGACGGTGCTCCAAGTCGGCCTCGCCGGGGTGCCCGAGGCGGCGCTCGACAATGGTGACCTGGCCGACACCAGTGAACGCCAGGTCGGCTACCTGGCGGCTGAGGTCTCCGCGGGCCTTGCCAGGATCCCGTTCGTCAGCGCGGCGATCCGCCGCCGGGTCAGGTTCTGGTGCGTGGCAGGGGCGATCGGGCTGGTACTTGGCGGCGCGTTCTACGTGGCGCACCCGCCCGCCTACCTGGCCTCGACGTCGGTGCTCGTGACCCAGAATCCGGCGCTGAATCCTCTGGACGCGGTCCAGACGGACGTGGCACTCGCGCAGAGCCGCTCGGTGGCCGGGCCGGTCATGCACGAGCTCGGCGTGAACGAGAACGTCACGAAGTTCATCGGGTCCTACAGCGTGGTCGCCGTCACGGACCGGGTGCTCGTGATCACAGCGAGCGCGCCGTCGAGCGCCCAGGCGGTCAGCCGGGCGGCCGCGCTCGCCGCGGAGTACCTCAAGTTCCGCGCCCATGGGCTCCAGATCCAGCTGCAGGCGACCATCAGCTCGCTCAACGCGGACATCGCCCTGGTGAAGCAGCGGATCGCCAACCTAACCCGCGAGATCGCCGGGGAGTCCAAGCTGCCGTACGCGCCCGCGCGGCACTCGCAGCTGGCCAAATGGCAGGCGGCCAGCAATCGGGCGACCACCGAGCTGGCCGGCGAGGAAGCAGCAGAGACCAGCTACCAGCAGAGCGGGCAGGTCACGACCGCGCAGATGATCGCGGGCAGCAGGGTGCTCGATCCCGCCGCGCCGCTGCCGCGGTCCAAGGTGCGGTCGCCTGAGGTGTACGCGCTGGCCGGGGGGATCGCCGGGCTGATGCTCGGCATCGTGATCGTGATCATCGGCGAGCTGGTGAGCGACCGGTTGCGCCGTCGCGACGACATCGCGATCGCGCTCGGCGCCCCGGTTGAGCTCAGCGCGGGCTCACCGCCTCGGCACTGGCCGCGCGGGCTCGCCGCCACCCAGCACCGGGGCATCCAGTGGATCGTCAGGTACCTGCGCCGCGCCGTCGCCCAGACTCGGGTCGGCGACACCGCCGCGCTCGCCGTGGTGGCCCTGGATAAGCCGAGGGTCGCGGCGCTATCGGTGGCCGCGCTGGCGATGTCGCTAGCCGAGGAGGGAAAGCGGGTCCTGGTCGCCGACCTGGCGGCAGGTTCTCCGGTGGCCCGGCTGCTCGGTGTCCGTAGTCCAGGAGTGGTGACGGTCACGGTCGGCGAGCAGCAGGTGACCGTCGCCGTTCCCGATCGCGGCGACCTCGCCCGCATCGGCCCGGTCGATCGGGCTGACCCGGGTCCTGCCGGCCAGGACGCCGCCGGCGGGGCCCAGGCCACGGTCGAGGCGCAGGGCGCGCTCGCTGCCGCTTATGGCCAGGCCGACGTGCTCGTCAGCCTGGTGACCCTGGATCCGGCGCTAGGCGCCGAGCACCTGCCCACCTGGGCGGCTGGCGCGGTCGTCATGCTCGCCGCAGGCGCGTCGTCAGCGACCAAGATCCACACGGCCGGGGAGATGATCAGGCTGGTCCGCACGCCGCTGCTGTCCGCCATCTTGCTCGATGCGGACAAGGCGGACGAGAGCCTGGGCATGAGGTCGCTGCCGGTCCCCGAGCGGAGCGCTGCCGTTCCCGCTCGCCACCGGGCGTTAGGCGAGCCGGCCAGAGCCCGCTAGCTCGCGCTCTGGTTCAGCGTGCTCGTCACGTCCTGGTGGTAGTGGCCGCGCCACGACGACCAGCTCACGAAGTCGCCTAGCTGAAATGCCATGAACTGCCACGGGCCGTTATAGGTGTTGTGACCGAAGTGATTGTCCTGGTCGAACGTGATGTGCCGCTCGACGATCGTTCCCTGGTACGGGCTCCAGCTCGGATAACTGCCGTACTCAGAGAAGATCCCTTGGATTCCGCAGCCGTTCGCCGGAGTGCACAACGGTCCGATCGCCCGCGGGTTGAAGTCGAAGGTATTGCGCTCGACCATGACATTCTGGGTCATCCAGCGACACAAGTTGAAATAACCATCCATCCGGCTAGGGCGAGCCCCGGCGAGGTGCGCCTTGTCGCAGGTGTGAATGTTGGCCACCGCCGGATCGACTAGCGTGCACGAGCCGGTCGAGCTGTTAGCCGGGGAACCGCAGAACCGGTTCGAGTTCTCCCACAAGATCACGCCGCTCCAGTTGTCGACGAAGCGGTTCCCGGTGATCAGGAAGCTGATGTTGTACGGCCCCGGCACCCGGCGGCTTGACCCAGACTCCGAGATGTAGATCGCGCCGTCCGGGAACCCGCTGTTCCTCGGGCCCTGGCCGAGGCCATTGCGCACGAACACGTTATCCCGGATCAGGGCGTTGTAGCTGATCTCGTATTGCAGGCCGACGTCGTAGTTGTCCTCGAAGTAGTTGCCAGCTATGTCGAAGCCACGGTTATTGGTGTCCGCCCATAGCCCGACGCTGTGATTGTCATACACCCAGTTATCGGTTATGACGGCCCCGGCGACGGCCCAGAACTTGCCACCACCCGAGCAGCCGCAACCTGGGACATGGCGTTCCCAGTTGTAGGTGTCATTACCGGCGATCTCATTGTGATCCACCGTCACGTCGGACGGCCCGGCCGACGAGTAGGCGTTGAGGCCGTACTGCTGATTGTCCGACAGGCAGTCATAGGACAGCGTGTCGTGGCTGCCCAGCATGACCCCGGCGCCGGCGTTGCCGGTGATCGTGGAGTGATCGACAAGCCACCCGGTGGCGGAGTTATGGTTCACGACGCCCTGGTTCATGTTGCCGCCGTTGGTGCCGAAGTCCTGGATCGTCAGGTAACTGATGGTCACGTCCTGGGCGGTGCCGCCGAATGCGTAGTAGTTCTGATGTTCTCCGTCGATCACCGCGCCGGGCGCTCCGGTGAACGTGGCCCCGCGCCCGGGCATGATCTGCGTGTACCTGCCCGGGCCAAGGGTGTGGAGGCCAGGCGCGAGCCAGTAAGTCACGTCCGGGCGGCCCCAGTTGACCCGCGCGTCGTCGCCCGCGCCGACGGTCACGGCGCCGGCGGGTGGCACCGACGGGCCAGTCAGGATGGATTTGCTGCCGCAGATCCGGACGGGCGGCACGCCGGCCTGAGGCTGGGGACGCCGGAGTTGAGGCTGAGGCCGCGGATGTGCGGCAGGCCGCGGCCTGGCCGGCCCGTGCGCAAGCGCCACCACGACGGCCACGCAGGCGATCACCAGCGCCGCGGCGCCGGCCAGCCCGGCCAGCCGCCAGCCTGGCGAGCGGCGCCGAGCGGGCGACATGGCGATGCTCAGCCCAAAGGTGCCGCAGAGCAGATGAAGAAGTACTCGACTGCGAGCAACGCGCTGATCACGGGTATGTTCACCTTCATCGGCATCTGCGGAGCCCGGATGAGCCAGCGGTTCGGCTCGCTGTTGTTCCAGTTATGCGAGGTTGGGAAAGACCGATCGATGCGGAAGTGCCTCGACAGGCTGCCCCGGAAGACGCGCATCTGCTGGATGTTACTGTACGGCCAGTAGATGCCGCGATCCCGATGCCCGAAGTTCACGTAGGTGGCGATGAAGCAGCCGCCTGGCTTGAGCAGCTCGCTTATCTCGGCGAACTTCTGCTCCTGGTATGTCCCGATGTACTCGAAAACCCCCTGAGCGATGATGATATCAAACTTCTTATCATCAAAGCTGATCGGCGACTCAAGGAAGTCTGCCTCGATCAGGTTCGGTGCTGGCTCCTGGATGGCGATGTCGATGCCATGATAGGCAATGTTGTCGTGGAGCAGCCGCTGCAAGGTCGCCGGCCCGCAGCCGACATCGAGCAGTTCGCATGACCGGCCGCCGGCGATCTTGTTGATCAGCCGCGCCGATTTCTCCAGGCGAAAGTGAGGCCGGGCGAACTTGAGGTTCTCCTGACTCCAGAAATCCTTCTTGTAATAACGCACCGTGAAGGAGTCTGGATCCGGTGCCAGGCCATCACTACTCGAGTGGTTCACGCCTTCTCCTTCTTGCCCGGACATCAGACCGGATGAGCCATCGCGAAGTTATAGATGTCCAGCAGTTGCGCGAGGTTGCGGTCGGGATCAAACCGGCGCACATGGGTGAGCGCCGCGGCTCGGCCGTAGCCTTCGTATCGCTGCGGATGATCCGACAGATCGCCGATCACTTGTCCCAGCGCGGCGGCGTCTCCCGGCGGGAAAAGCACGCCATCTTCCTGATCGGCGATGAGCTCGGCGAGCGAGCCGTGCCCGGCCGCGATCGTCGGCACGCCCGCTGCCATCGCCTCGACGACGACAAGCCCGAACGTCTCCTCCCACGCTGAGGGGACCACGACGGCGCGGGCACTGGCCACGAGGTCGGCGCAGCTCGCCGGGTCAAGCTGGCCGGCTAGCCGCACGGACGGCCGCGTCGACGCCCAGCTCGCCACCTGCCCGTCAAGCGGCCCCGCACCCGCTATCACCAGGCGGAGCCCGCCGTCAGGCTGGCCGGCCAGATAGTGGTCCCAGCCAGCCATCAGGAGCTTGATGCCCTTCGCCTCGTCTAGCCGCCCGGCGTAGACGAGCAGCGCCTCTCGTGGCGATCGCGGCACCTCGCGACGAGGGATCAGGTTGTACCGCACGAATACCCGGTCACGGTCGAGCTCCAGCCCTGCGAGCAGGTCGCGCTGCGCCGCAGAGATGAAAATGTACGCGGACACCATCGACCGCCACGCTCGCCGGTGCGCGCTCATCGAGAGCGCCACTGGCAGCGTCGCGGCCCGCGAGCTCCGGTAGCAGCCGCGCAGGACGGACCGCACCGGCAGCGTGCCAGCGCAGTCGTGGCAGACGGCGCCGTTCCTGAAGAAGTCACCGCTCGCGCACTCCAGCTTGTAGTTGTGCACGGTGACGACCACAGGAACGCCCGCGTCCCGGCATGCGTACAGGACGGCGGGGCTCAGCAACGGGAACGTGTTGTGCACGTGGACCACGTCGGGGCGCTGGCCGCGTAGCTGCCCGGCCAGCTCGCGGTGCGCCTGGCTGCTCCAGATCACCCGGCCAGGCAGGGCGGCCTTCCTCGCCCGTGACCAGTGCTCGATGTCATCGCTGCTGCGCTCGAAGCGCACGACCTCATGCCCGAGCGCCGCGAGCGCGCGGGACTCGGTATCCACGACGCGGTTCTCCCCGCTCGGGGCCGACGAGCGGTAGCGGTTATGCACGACGAGCACCTTCATGACGTCTCGCCGTCCGTGGTGGTCCGAACAAGCAATGACGCGGCCAGGGTGAGGTAGAGCAGGTAGGTGGACGCATCGCTGAAGCCGGTCTCGGTGAACGAGGCAGCCAGGCAGTACGTCGCGAGGAACAGGCCGAGCGCGCGCTGGACTCCGCGCGGCTGGAAGAAGGCGCTGATGAGCAGGAACAAGATCATCGCGGCCGAGATCAGCACGCCGAGCAGGCCCTCGTCGTAGTAGCAGGCCAGCCAGTTGCTGTCGATCGGCAGGCCGTTGAATGACTTGTTGTCCAGCCCGAAGCCGAACAGGTCCTGGAGCCTGGTCCTTGGGATGTTCAGCACGCTGTTCCACACCGTCGTCCGCCCGGTGAGGTTGGTCAGTTCCTTGGTGTCCTGCCCGCGGGCAAGCCACGTGGTCACCACGCCGGAGACGGTAATCGCGGCGACCGACACCACCACGCTCGCGGCGGCGAACAGCTTGCGCACCCGCACCCGCGCAGCGAACAGGCTCAGCCCGGCCACGGCGATGCCACCCACCATGGCGACCAGGGCCGTCCTGGTGTGGGTCATCAGCAAGATGCTGCCCGCGCTGGCGACCACGAGCAGGGCCATCCAGCCCGAGTACACCCCACCCAGCCAGAGCACGATCACGATGCCAGTCGTGACCGCGGCGAACTCCGCGACCTGCGTGGGCGGGGTTGGCCAGATGGCTCCGGCCAGCCTGCCCTGCGCCAGTGCCGTGGTCGGTGCCGCCAGGAGGCCGAGCACGACGGACAGGAGCACCACGGCCGCCGCCGCCAGATGGCAGCGGACCAGCAGCATGTCCTTGCGGCCCCACCAGGGCGAGAGCAGCCAGAGCGTCGCGACGAACACGAGGAGCCTGAAGGCACGGTAGATGGTCCCGATGTGCTCCGCCTGACTGCTGCTCATGGTCGCTTCCACGGCGAGCAGGCTGACCAGGCAGAGGAAGACGTTCGGCCGGATGGTGAGGCGCCGGTTCACGGTCAGGGCGATCAGCAGCGCTACCGGGAGCGCTCCCTGGGTGACGAGCTTGCCCACGACCGAGGGGATCGGAAATGCCAGCGGCTCGCCGCTCCAGGTTCGCGAGTAAAAGGTCAGGGTGTTGAGCAGCAGGAACGCCCAGGCAAGGCCGACCCGGCGCCGGACCCAGCGCTCCTGGGCGCCAGCGGACCGCAGCGCGGAGATCGCCCTGGCGGGGATCGCGCTGACCGGGAGGGCGCGGTTCAGGCCGACCGCGGCAGCTACCGATCTCATAGGCTCACGGCCCGCAGGCTGCTCACCGGCAATTGCCGGCGGCGAGGCACCGGTGCCATGGCCGTGCCCAGGGTCTCGTCGGACCTATCCGCGCGGAGCAGCACCGCGGACACCAGCTCGGTGCCTGCGAACCTGATGGCCTCGCCGACGGCGTTGATCGTGGCCGCCGACGACTGGCCCGCGCCGAGCATTACGACCGCGCGAGCGGCCCAGCTAGCCAGGTGCTCGGTGCCGAGCGCCGGGTTAGGGTCGACCAAGGTCAGCAGCACGTCGGCGGAATCGTAGGCGTCGGCGAGCGGCTGGCTGACCGAAGGGCGAGCGGTCAGCCAGCTAGTGGCGATGGGCCCGGCCGGGGCGATGTCGGCACGATCAGGCACGGCCACGAGCACTTGCATGCCGCCGACGGTCACGATGCGAACGCCGCGGCTGGAGATCCCGAGCAGGCGGGCGGCCGGGCAGCCCGCGCTCAGGTCCGCGACCAGAACCTGCTTGTCGTCCCGCGCGAGCGAAAGGGCAAGCGACGCCACGGACAGGGCGGCGATTCGAGAGTTCCGCACGGCGACCACGGCGAGCGTCGCCGGCTCGCCGGGTCGTGCCTGTGCCTGGGCCTGGGCCACGACGCCGCGCAGGTACCGGACGATCTTCTGCATGTCGGTGGTGCGGGCCGCGGCCAGCCCGCGCGGCCAGCGGATCGCCGCAGCCAGCCCGCGAGGCCAGCGGCCTTGCGGGCGCCGGACGCTCAGCCGGACTGGCGCGCCGAGCGCGAGCGCCACGTCCGCGCGCCGGCGCGGCCGGTACGTTGTCAGCGCGTCTATGAGCACGAACCCCATTCCGGCTGCCAGCCCCGCGATGAGACCGTCGATCGCGTAGGTGACCGGTATCCGGCGCGACTTGGGAATCGGCGCCGCCGCGTCTAGCACGCCGCTTCCAGCGATCATGCCCGCCGTCGTCGCCTGCGCCCCTGCCTCCTGTGCGAGCAGCCCGACCAGCGCGACTCTCGCCTTGGCCCGCTGCGGCCGCAGCTGGCGGAGCGCGGACCGTCGCTGCGGCGAGGCTCGCTGCGCGAGGGCGCTGGACGTGGCCGCGGCGACCACCGCGACTCGCCGCCTGGCCAGCCGGATTTTCGGGGTGAGCGAGGCGGTCTCGAGCTGGAGCTGGGTAAGCAGCACGTGGGCTCGGAACCCGAGGAACTGCGCCGCCAGTGCGGCCGCCCGGCGCACGGCCTGCGCGCTCGATGGCGCGTAGGTGGTGAACACAAGCACCCGGTCCGTGACAGGGACGACCGAATAGGAGGCGATAAACTCGCCCACGCTCTCGTGCAGGGCCAGCCTGCGCAGCACCGGCCCGGCCACCGAACGGGTCTGCGCAAGCTCCACATCCGTCTGGGCGGTATCGACGGGGTTTACCGTCGGATTCTGCGTCAGCAGCACCGAAGTCGCCGCCGACGGCGGCGGCGGCGCCGCGACGTAGAGCCCGACGCCGAGCAGCATGCCAAGCACTGCCGTCGTGGCGCAGAGCAGTGCCCGGCGCCGGATGGCCGCACCGAGCATCGGGAGGCTGGCTAGGTCGGCGTCATGGTCGGGCCCGAAGCCCTGACGCCGGCGCGCCACCTCACGATAGGCAAGCACCCGGCCGGGCGAGCCCGAGCCAGCCCGCGGCGTCGTCATAGGCCGGCGTCCATCGTGCTTCCTGGCATCCGGGTCGGCCGCCGATGCTCGGCCGGCCGCACTGGCTGCGGGAACCGGCCGGTCGTGGCGTCGGTGGGGTCGGGGTCGGCGATGAGGATTCCGGCGATCTCACGCTCATCCGCCACCGCGCTCAGCGCGACGCGGGCGAGTTGCTCGGCGGTCGCCGCACCCGCCGACACCCCGAGCACGGTCGCCGTGGTGCGCAGCAACCCGGTCAGCCTCGGGGACTTGCCTTCGACCACCGCGACCACGACGGTCAGGGCGTTCGGCCGCAAGTGGCGATCGGCGTCTTCCTCGGCCGCGACGCTGACCTGCATGTTCGCCCGGCGACCCGATGGCGCCGCCGATGTCGTCCGGCACGCGGCGCACAGGGTGGCCGTCGCGTCGGCGTCTTGCCCCGAGTCGATGACAAGCGCCGTCCGCATCCCCAGCGAGGCCGCGAAGGCGGCTAGCTGCGGGCCAAGCGCCAGCGCCTTGCGGTCCGCGGCCAGGGTGAGCACGGTGAGCGACTCCCCGCTCTTGCCGCCGCCACGGTAATCGGTCAGGTCCAGGTGGCGCAGCGCCTTTCGCAGGCTCCAGGCGTGCACCACGTCGGGCTCGTAGCCTTCGAGCAGCCTGGCCCACCCTGCCGGATCCGACGGACGCTGCACCGGGATCGACGCGAGGACCGGGATCCCGATCGCGTCCGCTATCTCATCGCGATGCCGCAGGCGCTTGTCGGCCCTGCTGAGCCCGAGCGCGATGATGGCACCGGTCACCAGTCCGAGCAGCAGGCCCACCACCGCGGCGAGGATCCGCTCGCGCAGCCCGGTCCCCGATGCCACCGTGGCCTTCTCCAGCATCCGGCCGTTGAGCACTCCGACCGGGCTGCTCGGTGAGCTGACGTACGCCAGGTAGCTGTTGGCGACCGCGTTGGCGACGTCCTCTGCCTGGGCGGCCGACTCACCCCTGCCGTTGATCGCGAGCACGTCAGAGGTCAGGCTGGTCACCGACACTCGCTTGCGCAGCGTGGCCAGCGGCAGGGCGGGACGAATCGCCTGATCCGCGCTGATGAGCACGGGGTTGCTGCTCGCGATCAACGCCTGGGTCTGGATGTAGCGGCTGCCGCCTGGCAGCACCACCAGGGCGGTGCTCGTGACCAGCGGGGGGCGGACGAACATGTACGCGACGCCCGCGAGCAAGCCGACGGCGGCGGCAGCGGCGACGATCGCCTTATACCGCCACACGGTCTCCAGGAACCGCCTGAAGTCCATAGCTGACCTTTTCTATACCTGATTGCGACCCTAGCGGTGCACTGAAGCTGGCGCTGCGAACCAGCCGCGCTACCGGCCAGTCCTGATATGAGCACGCACCACGTGACCGTGATACCACAGCGGAGGACGTATCACGACCACCTAGCCGACGTTCATGTAACGAAGGCGAGCCAAAGGCGACGCGAGCGGGAAGAATGTGCGCGAGCGAGCGGGAAAAGGAGCGCGGCTTGAAGGTCTTGGTTGCCGGTGACCGCGGCTACATCGGGGCAGTGCTCGTGCCGATGCTGCAGGCGGCCGGGCATCAGGCGGACGGGCTTGACCTCGGCTTGTACGAGGGGTGCGACCTCGGCCAGGTGCCGGCCGCCGCCGCGGGACGGGCCTGGTGCGACATCAGGGACTCCACGCCGCGGCAGCTCACCGGCTATGACGCGGTGGTGTGCCTGGCCGCGCTGTCCAATGACCCGCTCGGCCACCTCAATCCGGCCGCCACGTTCTCCGTGAACCTGGAAGGGACGCTCAACCTGGCCAGGGCCGCCAAGCAGGCGGGAGTGGAGCGGTTCTTGTTCGCGTCCTCGTGCAGCCTCTACGGCGCGTCGGGATCGGCCGCGGTCGCCGAGGATGGCGAGCTCTACCCCGTCACGCCGTACGGCGAGACCAAGGTGATCGCGGAGCGCGAGTTGTCCGCCCTGGCCGGCGATTCCTTCAGCCCGACCTACCTGCGCAACGCCACCGCCTACGGCGCGTCGCCCAGGCTTCGGCTCGACATCGTGGTGAACAACCTGACCGCGATCGCGCTGACGGCCGGGCAGGTGCGGATGGAGAGCGACGGGTCGCCATGGCGGCCGCTCGTGCACGTGCGCGACATAGCCGCCACGTTCGCCGCGATGCTGGTGGCTCCCCGTGAGATCGTGCACGACCAGGCTTTCAACGTAGGCAGGCAAGCCGACAACGTGCAGATCCGCGATGTGGCCGAGATGGTGCGCGACGCAGTTCCAGGATCCACCTTGTCGTTCGCCGATGGCGCGGGGCCAGACCTGCGCAACTATCGTGTCGACTTCGCCAAGCTGTCAGATACCTTCCCCGACCTGACCCTGGGATGGACCGTCGGCCAGGGCATCACCGAGCTGCTCGGCGCCTATACCGAGCATGGCCTGAGCCAGGACGACTTCAACTCGGCCCGCTACGTGCGGCTGCGCCGGATCCAAGAGCATCTCGCTGCGGGGCAGCTTGACCAGATGCTGCGCAGGCAGGGCGTGAGCGAACAGGGCGCGGTCGCGGTCGGGTGAGCGACACAGGCCAGTTGGTGAGCAACCCGGACCATCACGAAGAACCCGCGGCAAGCAACCCGCCGGAGTCGCCTGCCCGGCTGGGGCGGGACCGGCTGCGGCGGGTGCTGACGAGGCTGAGCTGGGGGCTCGCCGACCAGGGAATGTCGAGCCTGACCAACTTCGCCGTCACGATCTACGTCGCGCACGTGCTTGGCGCGGTTCAGTTCGGCGCCTACAGCCTGGCCTACGTGACCTACTCCTTCGCGCTGAACGCGTCTCGAGGACTTGCCACCGATCCGCTCATGGTCAGGTTCAGCGGCATCGACGTGCCGACCTGGCGGCGGGCGGTTGCCAGCAGTTCAGGCACCGCGCTGCTGGTCGGCTCGGTAACCGGCGTGCTTGCGCTCGCCGCGGCGCTGCTGCTCAATGGCACGACCGCGGGAGCCTTCATCGCCCTCGGGTGCACGCTGCCCGGCTTGCTGCTGCAAGACAGCTGGCGGTACGCGTTCTTCGCGCTTGGCCGCGGCGGCCACGCGTTCCTCAACGACTCGGTCTGGGCCGTGACGATGCTGCCCGCGCTGGTCTACCTGCACGTCACCCATCACGCGAGCGTCTTCACTTTCGTGCTCGCGTGGGGGGCGGCGGCGACGATCGCCGCCGCGATCGGGCCGTTGCAGGCGCGGACCCTGCCGCGGCCAGCCCGCGCCTGGGAGTGGGTCAAGCGCCACCGGGACCTGGGCGCCCGCTATCTCGCGGAGAACACGGCCAACAGCGGCGCCGGCCAGTTGCGCTCCTACGGGGTCGGGCTGATCGTGGGCCTGGCCGCGGTCGGCTATGTTCAGGCCGCGAGCACGCTGATGGGACCGTTCCTGGTCGTCTTCATGGGAATGTCCCTGGTCACCATTCCCGAAGCGGCCAGGATCTTGCGCCGGTCCCCGAAGCACCTGCGGATGTTCTGCTGGCTAGTCGGCGGCGCGCTGGCCGCGGGCGGGGTGGCCTGGGGCGCCGTGCTGCTCATCGTGCTGCCCAAGGGAATCGGGGCCTGGCTGCTCGGCTCGATCTGGCGGCCGACCTATCCCCTGATCTTCCCGCTGACCATCTCGGTCGTGGGAGCGTGCTTCATCGCAGGCGCCACCGCCGGGCTGCACGCCCTGGGCGCCGCGCGGCGCAGCCTGCGCGCCATGGTGCTGAGCGCCGCGACGTACCTGGCCTGCGGCCTGGTGGGCGCGGCGACGGGTGGTGCGCTTGGCGCCGTGCGCGGCGCCGCGGTCGCTACCTGCCTGGGCGCGCTGGTGTGGTGGT
>JASIBM010000103.1 GCA_030045175.1 Streptosporangiaceae bacterium
ACGCCACATAAGTTGCCTCCGCTCAGCGCCTGCCGCGCTTGCCTTGCGCCGCTCATGGCACTGAGCGGACCTGCCAGATGCTGGCCGAACCGAGCAGGACGATCCCCGCGACGCAGAAGTACAGCGTGCTGTATCCGCCCAGGTGAGTCACCAGCGGAGCCGCGAGCGCGGGAGCCAGCGCCTGCGCCGCCGAGCTCGCGACGCTGATGACCCCAAGATCCTTGGCTCGGCCGGAGGCGGACGGCAGCACCTGCGTGACGAGCGCCTGGTCGACCGAGAGGTAGACGCCAAAGCCCGCGCCCAAGATCGCCGCCGAGGCGAGCAGGACGGGCCAGGCTGGCCACAGGCCCAGCATGACTGCGGGCACCGCCATGACGACCCCTGCTAGCGCCACCGACCGTCGGCGTCGGCCGCTGCGATCGGAGACCACGCCGCCTGCCACCGTGGTCACCATCACCACCACGGTATAAATAGCCAGCAATATGACCAGGCCATCCTCCGCCCGGTGACCGGGAATGTGCCGTATCAAGTCAGCGTGCCCGCGCAGGAAGTACAGCAGGTACACGACAGCCATCGCGTTGCCGAGGACCATCAGGAACCGGGTCAGCCACGCCCAGCCGAAATCAGGATGGCGCACCGGGCCTGGCCAGGACGCCCAGAACCCCGGCCGGTCACGTCTCGCCTGATCCGAGCGGGCCAGCCGCGCGTCCGGCGTGCCGAGCACGAAAGGCAGGGCCAGCGCGACTACCAGCGCGGCAAGCAGGTCGTACCCGGCAGGGCCGGGGGCGACCTTGGTGATGAGGAGCACGGCGATGATCCCGCTCACCGCCTGCGGTATACCTATCCAGCCCGACACCGCACCGCGCTGACGGACCGGGACGCGATCGGGAACGCAGGCCGCGATGCCCGCTTGCATCGCGCTCAGCCCGGCCTGGGCTAGGCACCACCACCCCGCGATGCCGGCCACGGTGTGCTGACGAGCGAGTAGAACCAGTGCGATTGCGCTGACCAGGGCACCGCCCACGATCCAAGGGCGACGCCGCCCGAACCTGCTGGCAGTCCGATCAGACAACGCGCCCGCCACAGGACTGGCTATGACCGCGACGGCCGCGCCCACACCGGTCACCAAGCCAAAGGCCACGACCTTCCCGCCGGCATCGCTGGCCGCTTGTACCTGATCGGGGAGCAACACGGCCAGTGGGCCGAAATAAGCCATGAACAAACCCAGGTTGGCAACCGAGATCATGGCGATCCAGCCACCCGACACACCGTCAACTGGCTCACTCAGCGAGTCGGCCAGGCTCACTCCCGTAAGCACGGACGATCCGGGGCACGCTGATCCAGCTCGGCCACGGCAGCTTTATCCGCTAGCGGCGGGTAACGAAGCAACTCGACTCCGATCACCGTATTCGCCAGGGCATCTGAATCCGGCTCGGGTCGTGAGTCCGGCTCGGATCGCTCACCCGCTTGCCTGATCTTCCCGGCCGCCAGGGCCAGCGCCACTACCCGGTCCCCGGTCACACCGGTCCAGCGCGCCGCTCATCGCGGTCACGAAGTTCTGGCCCGCGGCCCAGCCCCATACGTCCAGCTCAACCGTGTACCCGACATCGGCCAATTGCCAGGCCACCCACTCCGCCCGCGCCCGGTCCGCGGCCGCATGGCTAACGAAGAAATCAACCCGATCTCCGCCCACGCCACCAGTATCCGCCCAGAACGGCACCAGTGCTGCAGACAAGCACCACCAGAATGACCGCCCGGGTAGATGCCATTTCAGCCCACCAGTCAGCTGAGGCGAGTTGGAGGCGAAGGCCAAACCGGAAGTTGCGAATTAAAAGTCCAATCCAGCGTAAATTTGTCCGAGTACCTAAATTAACGAAAATCGCGCATAACGCCGACTAGGAATTTCTATCATCCGATGGGTATTTGCGCCTTCGGCACGCAGAACATCCGTTCAGTGGCCCGCGGGGCGCTGGGCGTGCTGGGCTACGCCCAGGGCCTTCAGGTCCGCTTGCCTGCGATGGCCGAGAGGGGGCCGGCGGAGCGGGCCGGCGCGTGCCGTGCTAGGTCACGAACCCCTGGAAGTGGCGGAAGGTCTTCGCCGCGTAGTTCCCGCCGGCCACGCAGTTGCCCGGCGAGGCGCATGACACCGAGTTGACCGTGGCTTCCCCGCCCGTGTTCAGGGCTCCCAGGCCGGGTACTTCGATCGCTTTGCCCCAGGCGCCATTTTCCTCGCTGACCACGAACCCCTGGCCGTTGACATGCCGGTCCGCGTAGTCTCCGCCGACCGCGCAGTTACCTGCCGAGGTGCACGACACCGAGTTGACATCGGCGACCCCGCCCTTATTCAGGGCTCCCAGGCCGGGTACTTCGATCGCCTCGCCCCAGGCGCCGTTTTCCTCGCTGACCATGAACCCCTCGGAATTGCCAGAGCCGTTCAGGTAGTTCCCGGTAGCCACGCAGTTGCCCGCCGAGCCGCACGACAGCGAGTCGACGCCGCCGTCTCCGCCTTTGTTCAGCGCCGCCAGGCCGGGTATCTCGATCGCCTGGCCCCAGGCGCCGTTCTCCTCGCTGACCACGAGCCCGCCGATTTCGTCGTCGCCGTACGTGTAGCCCCCGCCGGCCGCGCAGTTGCCCGGCGAGGCGCACGACACCGAGACGAGGCCGTCGCTCGCGCCCCCCGGGCCGGGCACCATGACCACCTGGCCCCAGACGCCGTTCAGCTGGCTGACCACGAACGCCTGGGAGCGGGTGCCGGCGGCCGCGCAGTTGCCCGGCGAGGCGCACGACACCGAGGAGACCGAGCCGGGTATCTCGATCGCCTGGCCCCAGCGGCCGTTCTTCTCGCTGGCCACGAACCCCTGATCGTGCTCGCCGTCGTCGTCGCCGACGGCCGCGCAGCTGCCCGGCGAGGCGCATGACACCGAGTTGACCTCGGCGTACCCGCCCTTGTTCAGGGCACCCAGGCCGGGCACCTCGATCGCCTGGCCCCAGGCGCCGTGCCGCTCGAGGACCACGAACCCCTGAGTGCGATTGCGGCGGTTGGTGTAATCCCCGCCGGCCGCGCAGCTGCCCGGCGAGGCGCACGACACCGAGTTGACCTCGGCGCTCCTGCCCGCGTTCAGCGCACCCAGGCCGGGTACAACGATCGCCTTGCCCCAGCGGCCGTTCTCCTCGCTGACCACGAACCCCTGGGAATGATCACTGCGGTCGGTGTTGTAAAACCCGCCGGCCGCGCAGTTGCCCGGCGAGCCGCACGAGACCGACGAGACCTCGGCGAACCTGCCCGTGTTCAGGGCTCCCAGGCCGGGCACCTCGATCGCCCGGCCCCACGAGCCGCCCGCCCGGACCGCCGCGCGGGCGGCCGCCGCA
>JASIBM010000104.1 GCA_030045175.1 Streptosporangiaceae bacterium
GCCGGCATCGCCACGGCCGCGACATCGCACGCGACATCGTCCTCGCGGACCACGGCGCGCACGTCGTCCGCATCGTCGTCATCGTCGTCATCGGCGGGGACGATGACCTACACCGGGTCCGCCGGGGCGACCCGGACCCACCACTGTCCCAACATGGGTGGCACACCGAGCAACCCCAACCCCTCGAGTCCGAGCCCAAGCCCCTCGTGAGCTAGGGCGTAGCCAGCCCAAATCGCCTAAATGCGAAAGGAGGAGAGGTCCAGGGAAGCCTCGTCGGACCACAGCATGGGGCCCTTACTGTTGCTGGAGCAGCAGTAAGGGCCCCACGCTGTCGCCAGAGTTCGAGAATTTTCGAGCAATTGTCCGGGCCGGTCGGCTCAGGCCGGTGATCAGCTCCAGGCGTGGCCGTTCCAGCGCGCGATGAAGGTCTTGGAATGGCCCGAGTCCGTGAAGATGCGGCCAACCACCCAGCCGTATCTCGCGGTCGCGAAACCCAGGCTCGCCGGCTGCGCGGTCGTTGCGGGGGCAGCCACGCTGCTCCAGGCATGGCCGTTCCAGCGGAAGATCATCATGCGGGTGGTACGGACGCTGCCACCTGGGTAACGATCTCCCGCCGCCCACGCGGCGCCGCCGGGCGCGAATGCGTCGGTATACAGGTTGGCCCAGGAAGGAGCGGGTGCCTTGACCCAGGAATGACCGTTCCATTCGATGCTGATCACCCTGCTCGGGGCCGAGCCGGTGTTGAGGCCGACCGCGAACGCGTTCCCGTCCGGTCCGGCCGCGATCGCGTTCAGCCAGTGGTAGGTGCCCGCTTCAGGGAACGAGCTGACCCAGGACCAGGAGCTTCCGCTCCAGCTCGCAAGCACTCCGGTGATCATGCCAGTGAACAGGCCGGTGGCGAACGTGTCGCCCGCCGACGTGGTCGCCACGCCGTCCATCGCGACGCCGGTGCCTGACCCGAAGCTTGGATCGGACTGCGACCACGTCGTCCCGGTCAGCTGGAAGATCAGCGGCGCGGTCTGGATGGCCGCCGGGCCGGTGCTGTAATAGCCGACCGCCCAGCCACCGGTCGCGTTCGCCGTCACGGCGGACAGGCTCGCGTCGGTAACCGGCGCCGGGCTGGTCACCTCGCTCCACGCCGCGCCGTTCCAGTGCAGGATCAGCGTGTGCGGGTGCAAGTCGCTGCCGGTGTTGCCCACGGCCCAGGCGTCGCTGGCGCTGACCACCGTGACCGCGGCGAGCTCGCCTGGTCCGGTGAGCACCTTCGGGCTGGTGACGCGCGACCAGTTCCGGCCGTTCCAGTGCAGCATCAGCACCTTCGTGGGGGCGGTGCCGCCGCCGGCGTAGCCGACGGCCCACGCGTTGCTTTCCGACGCGGCAGCGACGCCTGCCAGGGCGCCGGTTGTGCTGTAGGTGGCGCTCGCGGGTGCCGCCACGGCCGCGTGCTCCGTGGCCGAGGCTGTGCCCGCGGTCACGCTGGCCAGGGTCAACGAAGCGCCGGCCGCTGCGATCGCGAGCACGGCACGCGAAGATACGCGCAAAGGACTGCCCTCCCCATTCCGCGGCGCGTCGTCCGAGCCGCACTGGTCCCGCATCGAATATAGCCCGACACGGGCCATATGACCACAAGAGGCAGCCATTGCGACAGAATGACGGGACTCGCCAGCCCACCAGAACCCAGGCGATGGCTATTGTGGCTCGCAGAGCTATCGGAGCTACGTAAACCTATAGCTCACAGTGCGCTGAGTGCTCTTGGCTTGCGATCGCAGAAGGCTCAGGCATCTCGGGGGGCGTGGCCGCCTCAGTTGAGCGCGGGAGGGAACCGACTTGGCGCGGCCGGGAACTAGGCCGTCATCTCGCACGTTCCCGTTATATGCTGATTATCGGGCATCGGGGATGCCGGATCCCGTGGTTGCACCGTGGGTGAGGTGTCCGCGCAGCTCACGCACGAGCTCTTCGATCTCGGCGGTGCCGCCGCGGCGGGCCATCGGCCACTCGTCTACGCGAGTCCACCAGTATTCGCGCGGGGTGCCAGGAAACCTCGGCAGCAGGTGGACGTGCAGGTGCGGGACGCCGTCACCGATCACCATGGCGTAGACGTGCTCGGCCCCGGCGACCTCACGCAGGGCCCGGCTGGCGCGGGCGCTCCACAAGCCCACGCTCCTGGCCTCGGCATCGGTGAGGTCCGCCAGGCCCGGCGCGTGCCGGCGCGGTTCCACGAACAGGTGCCCCAGGTAGGCAGTGCTGCCCGCACGTCCCAGCGCATCGGGCGTGACTATATGGGAGACCAGGACCAATTCATCCTCGGCGACCGGCCCGCCCGGCATCAGCGCTGCGCGGTCACGATGCTTTCGGCACACAAAGCAGTCCGCCGTGTCGTTCTCTGCGGTCATGTCAGCAATCTTCGCATCCATGCTCGATGCCGACTGGAAGGTCAGGTAATGGACATGTGACTCTGAGTTAATTCTGCGCCACGCCGGGGATTCGCTGAAGACTACGTGAGAATCTGATCGCGATTTGGCTTCGCCGTGAGCCCTGTGGAACGGGTCGAGGGATCCAGCCGTTGGCGGATTGTAAGCCGCGTCAGAGTGGAAGGGGAACGGTGTCGATGTCGCGCCAGCCGTCGGGGGATGAGGTGAGCGCGACAGCCGGTCCCGGCGGGCTTGCCGATCGGGGCGGTCAGGGCCAGCGCCGCGTCGTGACCGGCGGTCGGGACCGGCCTGCCAGGTCCCAGCGAACGGTGATCGGGGCGGGCGTCATCTTGGTGACGCTGCTCGGGCTCGTCGGGTCGATGAGCTTGTTCTTGAACTTCTCCTTCGCCGCCTCGCGAGCGGACGAGCTCAAGCCGCATCTTGGCACGGTCCACGCCCAGCCCGCTGGGCCGACCTACGCCACCTTGGCGCAGAAGTCGATCTACATGCTCGAGCACACGTTCTACGACAGGCACGGCCTGTGGCACATGTGCGTTCCCGTCAAGCTCTGCAACACGAAGAACATGGACTGGGGCGCGGACAACCTCACCTACGATCTCTACCTGCGCTGGCAGGTGGACAAGGATCCGACGGTCGTGCCGCTGCTGGCCCGGCTGGCGCGGACGGCGCTCTGGTGGGTCCCGGCCAGGTTCGGCAGTAGCGACAACATCGCGTGGGACGCCATCGCGGAGGTGCGCGAGTACCAGGTGACTGGCCGCAAGATCGCCCTCGACAAGGCGGAGGTGGCCCTGGCGCGGCTGAACGCGGGGCCATCCGGGTTCGCCGTCGGGGCGTGTCCCGAGATCGACTATCAATGGCCGTTCGGTCATCGCGACTTCGGGCTGAAGACGCTGGAGACGGACTCGAACTACGTCAAGGCCGCGCTGCTGCTGTACCAGGTCACCAAGAACACGGCCTACCTATATGACGCCGAGGTGAAGTACGCCGCGATCCGGCAGTACTACCTGTCCGGATCGACCTCGTTGTACACGGATTTCGTGTTCGACAACGGCAAGACCTGCCAGGCGGTGCCCAGGTTCTTCCTCGGCTCGGTCAACGGCAACATGATCTGGAACGGCGCCACTCTCGCCGTGGATACCGGTGACGCCGGCTATGCGCAGGAGGCGATCGCCACCGCGCACGCAGTCATCGATCATCTCAGTGACGATGCCGGCATTTATAACCCCCTGTTCACCGACATCGATGTGGACGAGCCGCTGATCGAGGCGATGTATGACCTGGCCGCCGTCTACCATCAGACATTTGCCAGGAACTGGCTGCTGACCACCGCGTCCGCCGCCGGCGGGGACTTCAACTCCCGATATGAGTTCGGCCGGTTCTACGACGGACCGCCGCCGTCAGGCGCGGTCACCTCATGGGAGGAGAACGGCGGCATCGCGCTGATGACGGCGGCGGCCGGGCTGGACGGCACCGGCAGGCCGGCCGGTTTCGGCTTCTGGCAGCATGCCGCCTGGGTGCCCGACAATCTCTACCTGACGGGGGCGAGCCTGCCGATCCATTTCACCGGCCGGGCGATAGCGATCATGGGCACGATCGGCGATGTCTGCTGCCGCGCCGGTCATGCCTGGGTGGCCGTGGATGGCGTGCCCGCCTTCAGCAACGTCGGGATCTGGCAGAACAGGTCCAGCCCGGCCCGCCGCCTGAACAATCAGGTGCTGTTCGCCTGGCGCTGGCGCCGGTCTGGCCCGCACACAATAACGATCTTGCCGGCCTCGTACAACCCGCTCGAGGGCGGCTCGTACTTCCACATGACCGGCTACCTGATGGTGTCGTAGCTCCCCTTCGCGCTCTGATCAAGAAAATGCGCGAGGCGCTGCCTCGTTTCGTCGGGTGGGTCGAGTTCCGGCCCGACAGGTCCAAGCGAGACGGCGGAGCATGGCGGCCCGGCCACATCCGTGAGAACCCGGCATACGCACAGCTTCAAGATCGGGTGAACGAGATCAGCGAGACCTGGTCAAGGCCAACGTCGAGCGGATGGTGACAGGGCTCACCGCTGAGTTGGCAGACCATCCGGTGACGGCGGTTGGCGTCACGCCGTCAGCTCGCGGACGCCTACGGCATCACCGACACCGACGGCAGCAAGCCTGACTGCTGGGCTACCTGGCCTCCTACGGCTGGGAACGCGACGACGGTGCAGGCATCGACGATTTCAGGTAGCGCATACGATGCTCTTCCAGTGATCGTGAGCAAAGGGAGCCGAAGCCCGCGTTGCTGCAGACGGACGATGTAGCGATGAAGCGGTGACTGTGGAGCGGGCGACGGGAATCGAACCCGCATGACCAGCTTGGAAGGCTGGGGCTCTGCCATTGAGCTACGCCCGCGTCGCGGTTTGCCGCAACACCGTAGCGTACCTGGTCTCAGATCCGCTCAGTTCGGGCCGTGACTTGAACCGCTGGTCGCAGGGCAGCTGTCGCGCTGCCGGCCCCAGGGACCCGACGGCGCGGATGGCGGTCGGGTCCAAGCGACGATCGCGATAAGCTTCGGATGCCGGCAGGGGCATCGTGGTCGGCGTGGCCAGCACGGGATGTGGCGCAGCTTGGTTAGCGCGCCTGCTTTGGGAGCAGGAGGCCGCGGGTTCGAATCCCGCCATCCCGACCAGGTCAGAGGTGGCTCGGCTGGGTGCCACGCTACGCGTGGGAGCCAAGTGGGAGCCAACTGCGCAGCTCTGTACCGGACGATCCGGCACGCGCGGCGCACGGCCGCTCAGAACGGTCCTGGCTGAGTAAGCTCGGCACCTCGCCCAGGTCAGCGCCAAGGAACGAGTGTCT
>JASIBM010000105.1 GCA_030045175.1 Streptosporangiaceae bacterium
CAGCCGATCCGCCGGGCGAATGTCACCCGCTGGGACATAGCCGCACCTCCATGCCAGGGTCGCTGCGCTCAAGCTAAAGGACGGCCGGCCAGGCCCGCGGGTTGCGGTCAGCCAGGCACTTTCTGGGTGGCCGCTCCCCTCACGCCTGCCCCGGCTCCACACGCCGACATTCCTCATGATCACGGACGATTATCTGCAAATACGACTGAGAGACGTCCGTGATCATGAGGGTAGCTATGCGTCTGCGACGTGCGCGAGTTCCGCATGATCGCCGCCGCGGGTGCGGTGGCAGATCCTGGATGGCGACGCCTGCTGGCTGGCCGCTGTGGCGGCCGATCCGGCTGCCGCTGGGATGATGCCCGCCGCGACGGCGAATGCAGCGATGATCGGGACGCCCTTCATGAACGTAGGCAGTTGATGTCGCAGACAGCGCCCTTGTCGCTCACGCGGTCGCATTCATGGCCTCCCTTCCTGCGGACTCATCCCAGCGCCAGCCTTCGGGCGCCGCCAGCCTCGCGCGCCCGTGCGGCCAGCATCTCAGCGCCCGGGATCAGGACGCTCAATTCCTGATCACGGCCATTCCTGTAGGCCATGGCGGGCATGACCAGCCGCTAGCTGCCCGCCGCTGGCGCCCTTCGCCGGGCCGGCACTACAGCCAGAAGCCGGCTACAGGAGTCGCGAACCGGCCAGGAATGCGCGATCATCGGCCATGAACCAAAGATCGCCGCCGAGCGTGCTTCCGGTGGAAAGGTTCGCGTGCCAATGAGACTGGAGATGACGCAGGGCGGCAACGCCCAGGCGGCTGAATTGCTCAGGGAGTATCGCCGGGCGGCGGGCCTGAGCCAACGGCGGCTGGCCGAAATGGCTCAGGTGAGCATCGGCGTCGTGCGGGACCTCGAGCAGCGTCGTACCTCGCGGTTGAGCGCTGAATCCGTCCGCCGGCTGGCCGACGCGCTCATCCTCGACCAGGGGCGCGCGCTCGAGCTCGCCCGTGCCGCCGCGCCGCGGCACGCGCACCCGGCGGCCGGGCCACCATGCGCTGGCATGGGCCGCGGCCTGAGGCTCACGGTGCTCGGGCCGGTGACCGCGTGGCGTGATGGGGAACGGATCGCCCTCGGCCCGTCTAGGCAGCGCGCAGTGCTCGGACTACTGGCGCTCACGCCCAACGTTCCCGTGCACAGGAAGACGATTATCGACGCGCTGTGGGGCGACGACATCCCAGCCACCGCCGCGCACCTGGTCCAGGTCTACGTGAACAGGCTGCGCCGCCTGCTCGATCCTGGCCGCCTGGAAACGCTGGCCGGATCCAGCTACCAGCTGGTCGCGGCGCAGGCCCAGCTCGACCTGATGGCCTTCGAGGCGCACGCAAGCCGCGCGGCGCGCGCCCACGCGGCAGGCGAGCTTGGCCTGGCTTGCGAAGCCTACGGCCGCGCGCTCGATAGCTGGCGGGCAGAACCGCTCGCCGACATCGACTTCCTGCACGCGCACCCGGCCGTCGTGAGCCTGCGCCAACGCCGATCGGACCTCGTCGTCAGGTACGCGGAAGCCGCCACTTCGGCGGGGTGGCATGACGAGATCCTGCCTCGGTTGCGGGAGCTCGCCGCGGCTGAGCCGCTGAACGAGAGCGCGCACGCGGCACTGATGCTCGCGCTGGCGGGGAGCGGCCAGCAGGCCGCCGCGCTCGATGAGTTCGATGGCCTGCGCCGCCGCCTCGACGACCAGCTCGGCGTTCGCCCAGGTGCCGAACTCGCCGACGCGCAGCAACGAGTGCTTCGCCAGGACGTGCCGCAACGCGCCGGCCGCCGCCAGCCCGATCGCGGGCACCGGGACGGCAACAGCGCCCGCACCGGACCGCCGGCGCCCAGGCAGCTACCAGCCACGGTGCCGGAATTCGCCGGGCGGGCCGCCGAGCTCACCACACTGACCAAGGCCTTGCAGGAGGGCGGGGCGCAGCAGGGCGCGCGGATCCTGACGATCACCGGGGTCGCTGGGGTAGGCAAGACAACGCTGGCCGTGCACTGGGCGCATCACGTCGCACGGCACTTCCCCGATGGCCAGCTATACGTGAACCTGAGGGGATTCGATCCGTCGGGTGCGCCGGTTACCGCTGCCGAGGCCATCAGGGGATTCCTTATGGCGCTCTCGGTGCCAGCGGAGATGATCCCCGCGACCACCGATGCTCAGGCTGGCCTGTACCGCAGCCTGCTGGCAGGCAAGCGAATGCTCGTAGTGCTCGACAACGCCCGCGATCCAGCTCACGTGCGACCACTGCTGCCAGGAGCGACCGGTTGCATGGCGGTAGTCACCAGCCGTACCTGGCTGGCCGGCCTGGTCGCGGCCGAAGGTGCCTGCCATCTCAGCCTCGGCGCGCTCGGCGAAGCTGAGGCAGCCGAGCTGCTGACCGGACGGCTCGGCAGCCAACGGACGACGGCTGAGCCTGAAGCGCTCGCCGAGCTGCTCGCGCTGTGCGGCGGGCTTCCCGTCGCCTTGGTGGTAGTCGCCGCCCGTGCGATCGCGCAGCCGCACCTGCCACTGCGCGTGCTGGCCGCCGATGTGCGCGGCGCGAAGAGCCGTCTGGATGCCCTGACAACCGGGGACTCGGCCACTGATGTCCGTTCCGTGTTCTCCTGGTCCTATCTCAGCCTTTCCGCTCCGGCCGCTCGGCTTTTCCGGCTGGCCGGCCTGCATCCTGGCCCCAGCCTTTCCGCCGAGGCCGCTGCCAGCCTCGCCGGACTGCCGCAAGCCTCGACGCGCCGAGGCTTGCGCGAGCTTGTGAGCGCGGCACTGATCGACGAGCACGCCCCCGGCCGGTTCACACTGCATGACCTGCTCCGCGAGTACGCGGCGGAGCGCGCGGCGCGCACCGGCACCCGAGCGAGCAGGCGCGCGGCGATACACCGGATGCTCGACCACTACCTGCAGACCGCGCTCGCTGCCGGGGCGCTGTTCGATCCGCAGCAGTTCCGGATCGCGCCGGTTCGCAGTGCCGACGGGGTAACGGTTGGCCGTTTCGCCGACCAGAGCGCGGCCGCGGACTGGTTCGAGACCGAGCACCCGGCGCTGGTAGGCGCGGTCGCACTGGCCGCTGACCTCGGCTTCGATCTGCACGCATGCCAGCTTGCCGTGACGCTGGCCGGCGTGCTTGACCAGTCCGCCCGCTGGGAGGACCTGGCCGCATACAGCGCCATCGCGCTGACGACCGCGGAGCGGGCAGGCCATCGGGAAGCAATGGCCCATGCTCAGCGCGGTCTCGGCGGCGCCTTCGCGAGGCTAGGGCGATACGACGACGCCCACGTCCACTTGCAGCGTTGCCTTGACCTGTTCACCGAGCTTGCGAACGTCGGCGGCCAGGCTCGCGCCCACTTGAACCTCGCCTGCCTGCTGCACCGGATGGGCGACGACGAACGGGCGCTCGGCCACGCTCACCGAGCCCGCGAGCTGTTCGGGCTCCCTGATCAGCAGCGAACGGGCCTGGCCGCCTCGCTCAATACCGCGGGCTGGTTCGAAGCCCGGCTGGGCAACGCCGCTCGCGGCCTTGCCTACTGCCAGCAGGCGCTGGCCCTGGCCAAGGAAACCGGCAACCAGATGATCACGGCCGCGACCTTGGACAGCCTTGGCTACGTGCGGCACCTGCTCGGTGAGCACGAGGCAGCGGTCAGTTGCTATCGGCAGGCGGCCGCGATGTTCGCGGAACTCGGCGCGGCCTCGTATCGCGCCGAGGTACTGATCAACCTTGGCGACGCTTACGAGACTGCCGGGGACCAGCTGGCCGCTAGCGAGCTGTGGCGGGAGGCGCTCGTGGTCTTCGAGAAGACCCGCCATCCCGATACCGAGCGCCTGCGAGCCAAGGTGCAAGGCAGCCGCCAATAAGGCAGCCGCGTCAGCCAGCTCCGCGGCTTCAGCCAGCCCCCTGGCCGATGGTGTACTCGTACGGTAGCGCGGCCATCTCGACGCCGGAGATCTGGCCGAGCGGCAGCAGCCCGCCGACTAGGGCGTCGACGTACAGCGTGCCGCGGACCACCGAGCCGGCTGTGCCCGATGGAGTGATGGTCACCGGAACCACGATGCTGTGACCAGGCCGCAGCACGGTCATCGCGGGCGTGGCGGCCGGGTTGATCGCGGTCAGGTTGTAGTCACCGAGCGGGGCGGTGACCGTCGGGTCGAATGCCTTGGCCAGGATCGACATGCTGGTTGTCGAGGTGCCGGCCGCACCCGGGCCGGCGTAGGGACCGCAGCCCGCTGGCCCAGCCAGCCATATGCCAGGGGTCACCGCCGCTCCTGGCGGGGCATAGGTCACCGACGCGGTGGGCGCGCATAGCGGCGCATTGTCCGGTGCCGAGCTGGCGAGGTCCGGGTCCCCCGTTAGAGGTTCGACGTCGAACATGGCTGGGATGGTGGAGGTCTGGCTCACCGTGAGACTGGATGTCTCGTTGGGGACGTACCATTCCGGGAACTGGTCGGTGGTGTTCGGCAGGGTCGCCTGGGACGTGCTGGGTGGGATCGTGGGCAGCATCATCGTGGCGGTCGTGTCCAGCCGCGGGTCGAGGAACAACTCCTGCGGGCTGGCGCCCCTGTTGGTGATGGTGACCGGCACGGTGACCGGCATGCCCGCAGTCAAGGTGGTGGCCGCGCTGTCCGGCAGCGCCGGCGCCGACGCGCTGGAGGCGTTGAGCACGATATCCCCGCTGTACCGCTGGGACAGCTCGTTGCCGACCACCGGCTCGGCGAACTGAA
>JASIBM010000106.1 GCA_030045175.1 Streptosporangiaceae bacterium
GACGTAACAGGCCCCGCAGGCTCGGCGCCGCCTCGGGCGCGAGTCGAACACCCGGTGATCGCGGTTCTCGGCACCGGCCGGATGGGCGGCCCCCCGCGCAAGCCGTGCGAGGCGCCAGGATCGTCATCACCATGCTGGCGAGGGACCAGCCACCGACATCACCGAGGCGACAGCGGAAACCCTCGCCTTAGCGGCGCCCGCTTTATCACTATCACCCCTTTTCGCCGTACCCGCCCAGCCAATGTCGGCCTGATGAATGGCACATTGACCCGGGCCGGCCGGACCAATACGCCATTCATCTCGCCAAAATGATCAAGATTCGTGACGTGAGATAACCAAGTGATCTATGGGACGGGATCGGGCGCGCTCGTCGCGGCTGCTGGTCATGGCGCGCCCCTTGAGCCACCCCGCGCGGCACCTGAGTTCACGCTGAGGCGTCAGCCGGCTACCAGCTCGTCGAGTACCGCGGCCAGGCCGTGGAGCTCGATGAGGTGCGCGGGCGTGAGCTCGTCGAGCAGGCGCTCGCCCTTGCCGGTGAGCCGCACCCTGACCAGGCGCGCGTCCCTGGCGTCAGGCGCGCGGCGTACCAGGCCGGCCAGCTCCGCGCGGTCCACGAGCTCGACCACGCTGTGATGACGTAGCAGGAGGTAGTCAGCCAGGTCGCCGACGGTGGGCGGGTCGCCGCCCGGATGTCCCTTCACCGCGACGAGCAACTGGTGCTGCACGTGAGTCAGGCCTGCGGCGCGGGCCTGGTCCTCGCTCCACCGCTGGAACCTGCGCAGGCTGATGCGGAAGGCCAGCAGATGCTCGAAATCCGCGCGGGTCAGCTGGTGCCGCGCGCGGGCCTGATCCATGCACCCTCCCGTTGCCTGCTCGGGTTATCTTAAATATATCGTGTTACGATAGAAAATCACCAGGTCGCGTCGGCCCTGAGGACGGTCGAGGCCAATTGGACCAAGGGCGCGCGGACGGGGGTGGGAAGAGTGGACGCCAGCGCCCTCACGCGGGCGGCCAGCGCGGCTGTGCCAGGCAGTTTCTCGATGGTCATGGCGACCGGCATCGTGTCGGACGCGCTGCGCCTGGCAGGCTTGCCTGTGCCCGCTGATGTCCTGCTTGTGGTGGCCGGGGCAGGCTTTGCCGTCTTGCTCGGCGCGACGTGCTGGCGTGCGGCCGTGCTCTCGTCCGCTTTGCGCGCGGACCTCACCAATCCGGACCGGGCGTTCGCGGCGTTCGCGTTCACTGCCGCCTGCGTCGTGCTTGGCACCGGGCTGGCCGCGGCCGGGTTGCCGGCCGCCGCGGCCGTGCTAGCGGTAGCCGGGGCGCTGGCATGGATAGCGCTCACGTTGTGGCTGCCCGGCCGCGTGCTCATGTCACCGCGCGCCCGGCCGGACATCGCCGGCGTTTCCGGCACCTGGTATCTCTGGGCCGTTGCCACCCAGTCGCTGGCGATCGTGGCTGCGGACGGGATGACCGGAGCCAGGCCGGCCGCTGCGGTGGCGGTGGTCGCGTGGGTCGCCGGCATCGCGATCTACCTGGCGGTCAGCGTGCTCGTGGTGGCGAAGATCCGGATTGCCCGCCTGGGCGCGCCCGGCACCCGAGCCGCCTACTGGGTCACGATGGGCGCCGCCTCGATCAGCACCCTGGCCGCCGCCGGGCTCCTGCGGGCACACGGCGCGCTCGGAGCCGGCGGACGCGCCTGGGTAACCGGCGCCGCCGTCGCGCTCTGGGTCCTCGCGACCACGCTCATCCCGGTCCTCGTCATCGCGACCACCGCGATACGGCTGCGGTCGGGCACCAGGCCGCGCTACCGGGCTTGCGCATGGATGGTGGTCTTCCCGCTCGGCATGTACGCGACGGCGAGCATTCAGCTGGGGATCGCCGCCGGCCTGCCGGCCATTCGCCAGGTGGGCGAGGGGCTCGTGTGGGTCGCCGTGGCCGCCTGGGCGGTGACGTTCGCCGCGATGGCCGCGACGCCACTTGCCAGCCGTAAGACGCGGGCGGACGCGGGCGTGGCCGGCGGGGCTGACTGGCCCGGCGCAGGATACGGCAAGGTCACAGGATGTCCATGATTCTTGTGATGCGCAACCTACGTTGGCTATCGTCAGTGAGATGGTGGCTCTCACTCAGCGGCGCGGCACGCACATCGCCGCATTCCTGGCTATTGCCTGCATGGGGCTCGCTGCTACCGGCTGCAGCAGCTCCTCCTCTCCTAGCTCCAAGGGGAAGCCCAGCGGCGACGTCTACGTGTTCTCCGCCGGATCCCTGGACACCCTGATGACCAAGTCGGTCGGGCCGGCGTTCCACGCCGCGACCGGCTACACGATGGTCGACACCTCAGCCGGGTCGTCGACCCTCGCGGCCAACATCAAGAACAAGGTCGCCGTCGCCGACGTCTTCGTCAGCGCCTCGCCAGCGGTGGACGCCACGCTTGAGGGCAGCGCCAACGGAGACTGGGTCTCGTGGTACGCGAACTTCGCCTCGTCGCCAGTCGTCCTCGGGTACTACCCCAAGAGCAAGTTCGCCAAGGACCTGCAGACGATGCCGTGGTACAAGGTGATCACCATGCCGGGGTTCCGCCTCGGACGGACCAACCCGACGCAGGACCCCGGCGGCGTGCTGGCCGTCAAGGCGCTGGATGAGACGGCGGCGGCGCAGCACCTGCCTGCGCTGAAGACGCTCGCGACCGAGACGTCGGACGAATACGTGGAGAACACAGAAGAGGCCGACATCCAGACCGGGCAACTCGATGCCTCGTTCATGTACGAGGCAGACGCCAACGCCCAGGGCAGCCCCTTCGTGCCGCTCACCGGCGTCCACCTGTCCGGCGAGTACGTCATCACGGTGGTCAACAAGGCGCCGCACCTGGCCGCGGCCGAGGCCTTCATCAAGTTCCTGCTCGGCCCCAAGGGGCAAGCCGAGATGAGGGCTGACCATTTCGGGATCGTCTCGCCGGCGGTAGTGACCGGGTCCGGGGTTCCGAGCGGCCTCGCGAGCCTGTTCAAGTCGTGAGCTCTGGTGGGGCGCCGCGCCTGCTTCGCTGGCTCGGCGCCCTGCTGGTCCTCTACCTG
>JASIBM010000107.1 GCA_030045175.1 Streptosporangiaceae bacterium
GGTACCTGTTCGCCCACGTCGGCGGGAAGAAGGACCCGGTCGCGAGCCTGCTCGCCGGCGGCGCTCCCGGCCGTGTGCTCGACGTCATCACCATCCGCACCTCCTACCCCTACCAGACCCTCCAGCTGGTCCCGGCGGACGGCGAACTTCCGGCGTTTTCCCTGTGGGTGGCCTACGTGCCGGAGGACGCCGAGCAGCGGACCAATCACCTCTACGGGCTGCTCATGATCGAGAAGCCGCAGATTCCGGGCGCCATCCATCTGGCCTGGCCATTCATCAGGCACTTTACCGAGCGCGTGTTCGCCGAGGACCGGATGGCGGTCGAGGCCGAGCAACGGGCCTGGGACGAGCAGGGTGAGGACTGGAACAACGAGGTCTTCCCGCTGATCATCGATGTCCGCAACGTGCTGCGCTCCAACGGCGTCCCCATTCGGCCCAGGTCAGCCATCTGCGGCGCCGCGACATCCTGCCGTAACTCGCCGCAGGTCGCCGCGGCGCGCGCCGAACCGAGCCTGCCCGACAGGCACGAGAGCTCGCCGGTGGCTGATGGACCCTGACCTGGCTGGCCGGCCGCCGGCCCCTGCTGCCGCGAGTCGCCCGCCCCGCGGCCAGGCTGAGACGGTTGAGACGGCTGAGACGGTGCTGATCACTGGCGCCTCCTCTGGGATCGGGCGGGAACTGGCCAGGCTGTTCGCCGCCGACGGATCGCGGCTCGTGCTGGTCGCCCGCCAGCAGGACAAGCTCGCCGAGCTGGCGGCCGAGCTAGCAGGCAAGCACCAGACCCAGGCGCAGCTGATTCCCGCCGACCTGAGCCGGCCGGGCAGCGCCGGCGAGGTCGCTGATGCGCTGGCACAGCGCCATGTCGACGTGGACGTGCTGGTCAACAACGCCGGCTTCGGGGCGCATGGCACCGTCGCCGGCATCGGCGCCGACCGCCAGGCCGACGTCATCAACGTCAACGTGGTCGCGCTCACCCAGCTCACCGCGCTGCTCTTGCCCGCCATGCTGGAACGCCGCCGCGGCGCGATCTTGAATGTCGCCTCGACGGCCGCCTTCCAGCCAGGCCCGCACCAGGCCGTCTACTGCGCGACCAAGTCCTACGTCCTGTCCTTCACCGAAGCCCTGGCTGAGGAGACCCGCGGGTCAGGAGTGCGGGTCAGCTGCCTGGCCCCTGGCGCGACCGACACCGGCTTCGCCGCCCAAGCGGGCCTGACGGGCACCCGGCTGTTCCGCTTCGGTGCGATGGACGCCGCGCGCGTCGCCCGCGCCGGGCACCGCGGCCTTCGCCGCGGTAAGACCCTGATCATCCCCGGCGCTGGTAATCGCATCCTGGCCTTCACCACCCGCCTGACCCCGCGGGCCCTGGTCACCAGGATCGTCGCCTACCTTCAGGCGTGACCACCAGCGAGGTGATTCGCGCTCGGCAGAGGCCAAGCGGGCCAATTCCATCACACCGCCCACATAAGGCACACTGGTCGTTGTTGAGGGGTCTCGCACCAAATAACCTGAGCCGGGGTTATTGACGGTGATGAGGCTGGAAGTTACGTTCGGGGCACCGGGTCGGCTATCAGGGCCGCCGTTCCCCGAGAGGTAACACTATGCACCGACTCCCTCGTATCCTGTGCTACGCCGCGATCGCCGCGCTGCCGGCGCTCGGCCTGACGGCCACTTTAAGCCCGGCCGCCAACGCCAGCACCGCCGCCCAGTCGGCCAGGGCTAAGCAACTCGCTATCGCGATCATCAAGCGTCTCGACGTCGGCCAGCACAGCACCGACCACCGCGTGCCCGGCGTGTTCAGGCACTCCGCGGTCTCCGGGCTCAGCCAGGTGGAGAGCACGAACTGGTCCGGATACGCCGACACCGGCAGCAGCTTCTCCCAGGTGGCCAGCAGCTGGAGCGAGCCGGGTGCCACCTGCTCGCGCAGCGAGACCTACGCGGCCTTCTGGGTCGGCATCGACGGCTACAGCAGCGACAGCGTGGAGCAGGACGGCACTTTGATCGAGTGCTACGAGAGCCACGCCTACCAGTACAGCTGGTGGGAAATGTACCCGACCAATGACATCCAGGTCGTCGGCGAGACCGTGGCGGCCGGGGACAGCATCAGCGCCTCCGTGGTGCGCAGCGGCGACAACTACACGCTGGCAGTCACCGACTCCACCCACACGGCGAACAGCTTCACCACCACGCAGAGCTGCTCGGACTGCGCGAACAGCAGCGCCGAGTGGATCGCCGAGGCGCCGTGCTGCACGAGCAGCGGCGGGATCTTGCCGCTCGCCAACTTCGGCACCTGGAGCACGAGCGGCGCGACAGTGACCGAGGGCAGCACCTCCGGTGTCATCTCCTCGTTCACCGATGACGAGATCACCATGGTAGACAACTCGGGCCTGGTGAAGGCCCAGCCAGGCGCGCTGAATAGCAGCGGCAACGGGTTCTCAGTCACATACGAGCGCAGCACCTGATAGTCAGCTCCCCCTTATCCCCGCCCGGCTGCCGCACCGTCCAGCCTCTGGTCGCAAGGCGCCGGGCGGGCTGCTGTCTGCCCGCGGGCCGCTGGACGCACAGTGGAGCTGGCGGACGAGGGCATGCGGGGAGTGGTCCCGGGCGCTGGGTTGGCGGTGCGGTGGTGTTGATAGACGCTGACGGCACGGAGGATTCACCCGGGCCTAGGCGTCCAGGGCGCCACCTGGCGCTTGCGCGATAAGGGGTGACCGCGATGGGCCGCTCGAATGATCACGTGGTCGTGCTTGGCGCGAGCATGGCCGGGTTGCTCGCGGCGCGCGTTCTGGCTGAGCGTTATGAGCGGGTCACGATCGTGGAGCGGGACGCGCTGCCGCCGACGGGACAGCATCGCAAGGGGGTGCCGCACGATCGTCACGTGCATGGGCTGCACCCGCGCGGCCGGGAAGTGCTGGAAGAGCTATTCCCCGGATTCACGGCCGAGGTGACCGCGGCCGGCGCCGTGCTCTGCGACGTGCTCGCCGAGGTGCGGTGGCAGTTGTCTGGCTGCCTGCTCAAGCAGCGGCCAACCGGCCTGCCGGGCTTGTTCGCTAGCCGGCCGTTCCTTGAGGGCCAGGTGCGTGAGCGCGTCCTCGCGCACCCCCGCGTCAGCGCCCTGGAGGGCTGCTCGGTCGCCGGGCTGGCGGCGGCGGGCGGGCGCGAGGTCACCGGGGCGCGGGTGCTCGACGCCGAAGGCAGGCTCACCACGATCGAGGCGGACCTGGTGGTGGATGCCACCGGCCGGGGATCGCGGACCCCGCGGTGGCTGAGCGAGCTTGGCTACCAGGCTCCGGCCCAGGACAGGGTGGAGATCGGCCTGGGCTACTCCACCAGGACGTACCAGCTGCGGCCCGGCGCGATGGGCGGTGACCAGGGAATCCTGACCATCGGGACGCTGGCCTGCTCGCGGTTCGGCGCGCTGGCGGCGACCGAGGGTGGCCGCCACCTGCTCACCCTGGGCGGGATACGCGGGGACCATCCGCCGGTCGACCCGGACGGGTTCGCTGCTTTCGCCGCGGCGCTGCCCACCGGCGACATCGCGGCGGCCATCGAAGGAGCCGAGCCGCTCGACGACCCGGTGCCATTCCGGTTCCCCGCCAGCACAAGGAACCGCTACGAGCGGCTGCGCGAGTTCCCCGCCGGGCTCTTGGTGATCGGCGACGCCGTGTGCTCGTTCAACCCGGTCTACGGGCAGGGCATGACCGTGGCCGCGCTGCAGGCGCTGGCCTTGCGCAAACTCCTCGCCGCGGGCCGCGCGGCCGCGCCGCGGCGGTTCTTCGCCGACATCGCCGCCGTCATCGACAGCCCCTGGGACATCGCCGTGGGCAGCGACCTGGCGTACCCGCAAGTGCCCGGCCCGCGGTCGGCCAAGGTGCGATTCGTCAACGCGTACCTGCCCAGGCTGCACTCGGCCGCGGCCGACGACGGTGCGCTCGCGCTGGCAATGATCAGGGTCATCGGACTCAAGGACCGGCCGGAACGGCTGCTGCTGCCCGGTCGCGCGCTCCGGGTACTGCGCGGCAGCCTGCGCCGCACGCCGAAGCAGGTCCCTGGCGTCGCCGCCAGCGTTCGGGGCAAAGCGGGATCGAGCGCTCGGTAGGGAAACGGTAGGGCGCAGCAGGAGATTTATCCCGCTAGGAATAAGTGGCATGGCCAGGACGGAGGTCGTCATCATGAGGCCGCTCATCGCCGCGGTCGTGCTCGGCGTCCTGCTCGACGCGTCGGCCTGCAGCCCGTTGCAGCAGGCCAGGCCGGACCCATTAAGGTTCAGCAGCGCCCAGCACTTCCTGCTGACCGACAGCGCGAAGATGTCGCTCGATCTTGGCCGAGAGCTTGAAGATGCCGGTCACGGCCCGAACGGCCCGAACGGCCTGCCGTCCTGCTACAACCTCACCCAGAACGTGAACGTCGATGTCGCCGCGATGGACAACTTCGC
>JASIBM010000108.1 GCA_030045175.1 Streptosporangiaceae bacterium
GGGCCGGTCACGTTCTACCGCGACGACGACTGGCTGCGCGAGGTGGTGACCAGGCTGACCGAGCGCCACGAGGCCGGGCGGCAGGACCGCTGGTGGCTGGACGACGCCCCGGAGAAGTACATCGCCGGCCAGTTGCGCGCGATCGTCGGCGTCGAGATGGTGATCGAGCGGGTCGAGGCCAAGGACAAGCTCTCGCAAAACCGGCCGCCGCAGGACCGGGCTCACGTCATCACCGCGCTGCGCGCCGAGCCAGACCCAGGCGCCCTCGCGATCGCCGACCTCATGTCCGAGCGCTACGAGCGATCCGAACGGTAGCCTGGGGCAGGCACGGTCAGGCAGGCCGGCATCGGGCCCGGCTCCGCTCACCGGGAGGCGACATGACACTGTTCCAGCGCGCTCACGACATCGTGGCGGCCAAGGCCAACAAGGCGCTCGACGCCGCTGAGCGGCCCGACGAGATGCTTGACCTGTCCTACGAGCAGATGCTCGACCACATCACGCAGGTGCGCAAGGCGCTGGTGAGCATAGCCGCGTCACGCAAGCAGCTCGAGCTGCAAGATCAGCAGCTCCAGCACTCGGTGGACCACCTGCAGGATCAGGCCAAGGCCGCGCTCGCGCTCGGCAAGGAGGACCTGGCCAAGGAGGCGCTCTCGCGCAAGGCCGCCGCCCAGGCCGAGATGACCGGGATCGAGTCCCAGCACGACCAGCTCACCGAGCAAGAGGAGCACCTCGAGCAGACGCTGACCGCCTTGCAGCAGCGGGTGAATGAATTCCGGACGAAGAAAGAGGTGCTCAAGGCGCAGTACACCGCCGCGCAGGCGACGGCGTCCGTGAACGCGGACGTCGCGGGCATCTCCTCGACGCTCGGCGACTCCGGGGCCGCCCTCCAGCGGGCGCAGGACAAGATCGCCACCATGCAGGCCAGGGCTAGTGCGACGGACGAGCTGCTGCAGTCCGGCGTGCTCGAGGACGTCGGCGGCGACACCGACCACATCCAGGCCGAGCTCGACGAGGCAGGGCGGGCTGCCGACGTGGACTCCGAGCTAGCCGCGCTCAAGGCCCAGCTAGCCGCCGGCGACCCCCCGCCGCAAGCCCTCACCCAGTCCTGACGGGCCTCGTTCCGCTCTCGACATCGTCGCGGGGCCGGCAAAGCCGCCCACGTCCATGATCGTGGTCGTTTGTCAGCTGCCACAGCTGAGGATCGTCCGTGATCATGGAACACGTAGCGCCGTGGCGCTGGCCAGGCGCCACTGGCCCCAGGGCGGCGGGCGCTCGAATCGGCAGTGCGAGCAGGCGCTGGCGAGCTCGGAGTGGTAGGTCGCCCCGCAGGCGGGACACGTCCGGCTGGAGAGCGCCGCCGACGGGTCGGTCCTGGTCCCGGCCTGCCGGGCGAAGACCATGTCATAGTGACCGTACGCGCGGATCCAGGACACCTCAGTCGCCGAACCGCTCATCTGGGCGCGCATGCCCTTGGCCACGGCCGACGCCATGGCACGCACGCTCGCGGCCGACTCGGCCGAGGCCAGCTGCGCCGCACCTGGGCGGGCCACCGCGTGCAGCTGGCTGAAGGCGATCCGGACGGACACGCGCTCACCGGCACCGAGCTCGACACCGGAGAGCTCAGGAACCGATGCCTGGTAGTCGACGGGAAACCGTTGCCTGCGGGTCACGGAGACTCCGTCTATGACGGCCGCGGCGTCCTCACGCCGCCGGTCCCGGGCCGAGAGCGCCACGGAGCGCCCGAACTGCGTGGCCCAGAACGACTTCTGCGCCAGGATGCGCAGGAGCGCCTCTTCGCCCTTCGACATCGCCGCGAAGATCAGCAGGCTCGCCGTCTGGGCCGCCTCGAGCAGCAGTTGCTCGTCGAAGTCCGGGTCGGCGCGGCGCAGCGCGGCGAGCCCGGCCGCCACGCGGCTGTCCTGCGGCCCGGCGGGCCTGGCGGCCAGCGTCGCGAGTGACCGGCGCTGGCTTGCGCGCCGGCGAATGACGCCGATCGCTGCCACTCCGAACATGAGGCCGACCAGCAGCGCCGCGCCCCCGACAAAAACCAGCAGGAAGATGTCGACGATCACTCCCACGGTGTCGGAAGACTGCGCGGCGGCGACCGCGGGGAGGCCGGTCACCATGGCTCGCGCCGCCAGCTAACCAGCACCCAGTCGTGCCGGCCTGCGGTGACGATCCCCCGGCAGTACTGGCACACCCCTTCGGCGTCGAGGTCGAGCGGCGAGCCGCAAGAGGGGCAGTTCCTGGCGGGAAGGCCGCCAGCGGACGGGGTGAGCGCGCCTGCCGAGCGCCCGAAGGTCAGGTCTTCGGACCAGGTGGCCCCGTCTGGCCCGCCGCGCAGCAACAGGCCCGTCGGCCCGTGCCGTTCCGAGCGCCAGCCCTGGCAGCTGACGCGTATCCGGACCTCGTCGAACTGCGGCGTGCTGACGGCCTGGACGACGGCGGCGTCGACGGGCCCCCAGGAGCCTTCGCACGAGACCTCGGCCTCGGCCCGTAGCCCGAGCAATGCCTGGTGGGTGCGGAACAAGCCGTTGGCCATGAACGT
>JASIBM010000015.1 GCA_030045175.1 Streptosporangiaceae bacterium
TCTTTCACCGGGCGGGACGGCCTGCTGGTAGCGATGCGGGAGCGGCTGCTGGCCGGGGACGCGGCGGTGGTGCAGGCCCTGCACGGTATGGGCGGGGTCGGCAAGACCCAGCTCGCGGTGGAGTACGCGCACCGGTTCGCCGGCGCCTACGACCTGGCCTGGTGGATCCCGGCGGAGCAGGCGGCGCTGATCGGGGACCAGTTCGCCGCGCTCGGCGCCGAGCTTGGCTGCGCGGACCTGGGCGCTTCGGCTGATGTGGTGCGGTCGGCGGTGCTCGGTGAGCTGCGAGAACGCGGCCGGTACCTGCTAGTGCTCGATAACGCGGAAGGGCCAGGCGAGGTGGCGGGCTGGCTACCGGGCGGCGGCGGGCACGTGCTGATCACGTCCCGCGGACAGGGCTGGGCAGAGATCGCCGCCCCGGTCGAGGTCGACGTGCTCACCCGGCCCGAGTCCGTCGCCTTGCTGCGGGGCCGGGTGGCCGGGCTGGACGTGGCCGATGCCGGTGAGCTGGCGGCGGAAGTCGGTGACTTGCCGCTGGCCCTGGCCCAGGCCGCCGCGTTCATAGCAGAGACCGGCACGCCCGCCGCAGGTTACCTCGACCTCCTGCGGACGCAGGCCACTGAGATCTTGGATCAGTCCGCGCCGATGTCCTACCCCCGGTCGCTAGCCGCCGCCACCGGGCTCGCGATCGACCGGCTCAGCGCAGCCGACCCGGCAGCAGCGCAGCTGGCGAGCCTGTGCGCGTACTTCGCGCCCGAGCCAATCCCGCAGGACGTGCTCACCACCACGGCCGCGGGACTGCCGGCCGCGCTCGCCAGGCGGGCGGGCGACCCGCTGGCCTGGCGCAAGACCCTGGCCCGGCTGGCCGGGCAGGGGCTGGCCCGGGTCGATCACCGCGGCGTCCAGCTGCACCGGCTCACCCAGGCCATCCTCCGCGACCGGCTCGACGCCGAGCGAGCTGCGCAGGCCCGAGCCACTGCCGAGGCGATCCTGGCCGCCAGCAACCCCGCCGATCCGGCTAACCCAGCCACCTGGGCCCGGTGGGCGCACCTCATGCCGCACCTGCTCGCCGCTGACCTCGCCGCCACCGGCAACCTTGACCTGCGATCGATGGCCTGCGACGCGTGCGCGTACCTCCTGGCCCGGGGCGAGAACCGGGCCGGCTACGACTTCGCCGCCCATCTGCACCAGGCGTGGCGGGAACGGCTCGGCGACGACGACCAGAGTACGTTGGCAACGGCGGCCTACCTGGCGTGGGCGCTGCGGTCCGCAGGTCTTTATGCCGAGGCGCGCGACCTGGACCAGGAAACGCTCGATCGCGCGCGGCGCGTCCTCGGCGAGGATCATCCCGATACCCTGTTTACCGCCGACAATCTCGCCCGCGACCTTCGCCTGCTCGGCGATCACCAGGCCGCCCGCGACCTGGTCCAGGACACCCTGACCCGGCGCCGCCGCGTCCTCGGCGAGGACCATCCCCATACCTTGACCTCCGCCAACGGCCTCGCCCGGGACCTTCGCCTGCTCGGCGACCTGCCGACGGCACGAGATCTGCACCAGGACATCTTGGCCCGGCGCCGCCGCGTCCTCGGCGACGACCACCCCAGCACCCTGAGCACCGCCGGCAACCTCGCCGCCGACCTGCGCGCGCTCGGCGATCACCAGGCCGCCCGCGACCTGGACCAGGACACCCTGGCCCGGCGCCGCCGCGTCCTCGGCGACGACCACCCGAACACCCTCATCTCGGCCAGCGCCCTCGCCGCCGACCTGCGCTCGCTCGGCGATCACCAAGCCGCCCGCGACCTGGACCAGGACACCCTGGCCCGGCGCCGCCGCGTCCTCGGCGACGACCACCCCGACACCCTTCTCTCCGCCAGCAACCTCGCCAACGACCCGCCCGCGCTCGATGAGCCGGACGATCCCCGCCGCGGAACCCGCCGCAGAAGAAAACGCGAGGTTAAATAACAAGCTCAGGACTGGCGATAAAAGGAGAACTCTCTGAGGCGAACACAGCTGCTCGCAAGCAAGCGTGCCGGGGAAAGTTGACCGAGGTTCTGCCGGAGCTTAACGTGTAAATTGGCGCTGGCTGACCGTCGGTCAGCGGGCTGATGCAGCACGCGGCTGGCGCCGGCTCGGGTGTTCTTCGCGCCACGGAATTCCGGCAACCGGAACGGGGCCGCCAGCTCCCCCCAAGGCTGGCGCATGCAGTCAGGGCGTTGTAGGCGGAGGCGGAGATGGCACTGGATTATGACGAGGCCCGGCGGCAGGCAACGGCGTGTATCGACGCCTTCAATCGCCGCGACATGGACGCGTATGCGGCCCAGCTCCACGAGGAGATCACCCATCAGTCCTTGTTCGCCGACCGCCGTCTGGGCGAGGAGAACGTCCGCGTCGACGGCAAGCAGGTGCACCGCGAGCACTTGCGCTGGGTGTGGGACCAGCACCCGCAGACGCGCCACGTGCTCGATGAGGTTTTCATCGGGCCGCATGGGTATGCCTTCCTGGCTCACCGGGAGCATGACGGCGTCCAGACCATCTGGGTCCGTGAGGTCGGCGCGGACGGCCTGGTCCGAAGCCAGCGGGTGTACCTACCGCAGCAAGCAGCGGGCTGATCCCCGGCCTGGCCGGCGACAGCCAGCCCGCGTCACGCTGGGTGACCGTCTGGGGGTCCGAAGCTAGCATCCGTATCGGCTCGATCTGGCGCCCAAGCTCGCCTCACCGTCCGAGCATGCGCCGCAAGCTCGATACGGGCAGCTGGCGGTTGCATGATGGGCGCGATCGGTGCGGCGGCATGACTTGAACGTTCATGCGGCGGGTGCTTGTGTTTCCCCGGTGGTGGCCAGTTAGAAGTCAGATGCCTATGCCCCGTTTTGGAACCGCAGAGGCGCGGAGGTTCCGGCGACACAGCGCTGGTGAGGCAATCCTGCGAGCCAGTGACTATATTCTGCTAATGCGAGCTTCGCGCTCAATATAGGCTTCAGCAGAATGACAAGGAGTAAGCGGTTTGTCCGCCTCTGGGAAGAAAGCTCATCAACCTAAGGGCTGGTGGGCTCATCAACCTGTTGCCGTAAGGGCTGCGATCATCACAGCCGTGGGTGCAGTAATTGCGGCATTTGTGGTAGGGCTGCCGGCGGCGCTCCTGTCCTCTCCAGCCAGTACCCAAGGCGAGGCTGGTGTCACACGGCCACCCTCGGCATCGGCCAACTCTGGCACGCCGAGTCCGGCTGAACTCTCTTCCCCGCCGGTCCGCACCTGGACGGAGACGGCCTTCACGAGCTCCGATACCTTCGCTGACTACCTCAACGCGGGCGAGCCCCTGGGTGCGCCACTTAGCCCTGGTCAAATCGTCCAGGTCTCCTGCCGCGTCCGCGGCTTCAAGGTAAAAGACGGCGATCGCTGGTGGTATCGGCTCGCATCATCCCCGTGGAATGGGCAGTACTACGCGACGAGCGATGTCTTCTACAACACCCCAAACACCACGGGAAGCGGCATCAACGGCGTATTCGTCGACAAGAGGGTGCCGGTGTGCTGACCGGCGGAGCTGCGCAGGGCGGGGTCGCAGGCGCGGGGCGCCTGGCGTTCCAGCGCGGCCTGGTCGCTTGCCGGCCGCCGGATCCCTTCCAGGGGCCGTGAAGCACCCGGATCAGCCGGATTGACGGCCATGCCTGCCGACGCTCCTAAGCTGGGTGAGTGAGCTTCGTGCGGCCCAGTGATCCGGACTACCTACGCGTCAAACGGATCAAACAAGGGCAATCTCGCGTGGACCCGGTGTACGGCACCTTCGTTGAACGATTCCGCGAGCGATACGGAATCGCGCCCCTGGCGATCGTCCTAGACGCGCTTGACCGGCCGCGAGGACAGGGTACGACGCCACGTCTCGGTGTTGTGCTCGAGCGTACCGGCCAGTACCGCGCGTTTCTCAAGGGCCCGTTCGCTTTCGACAGGAACAAGCAGCAGGTCATAGCCGTCCTCCTCACGGAGTCACTTCGGGGCGCTGACCTGCGGGCCATGTTCGGCCTCCCGGAGCGCCTGCCGCATGCCGAGGTGCGCGCGGACGAGATCTTCGTTTACTTCGAGGACTTCGAGCGTGTCGCCAAGTGGGAAGTGCACGACCTGGCGGCTAGCTCCGGGATCGAGGAGTTCACGGCCGGCCTGGGGATAGCGGATCAGTTCTGGTGCGTCCAGCGGTTCGCAGGGCCGCCGGTGGTGTTCGTCCAGACCGACGAGCAGGCCCGAGCCCTCGAGATTTCCGCCCTGCCCTTGACCTGGGCAGATGCTTACTTCGAGATTGCGAAGCGCCATGATGAGTTCGGCTATCTAAGCCGGGCAGAGATCGTGATCCAGGTCGACAGCAAGGAGAACTTCGAGGCCAACTACTCCGGTAACTGGTACTACTACTTCAAGTGAGCACCTGAACTACCCGAACACGAGGGCAGCGTGCCCCGAGTGGCTTGAATGTTGCCTGGCGGCCGTTCGGGCGGGATCAGCCCGACGGCGGCGGGCTGCTGAACACCCGCACGCTCCGGACCAGCCCGTCGGCATCCACCTCGTGAACGAAGACAGCCTGACCGCCGTTATCCTCGCGGCGGACCACGTAGGCATACCCCTGCGGCCCGGCGAAGACCTCCTCCAGCACGCTGCGCAGCTGCGGCTGCTGGGCCCACAACCAGCGCACGAACTCGCTGTACGCCTGCTTGCCCTCAATGCGGCCACCCTCCTGGCCCAGGTGGATGTCCGCGAACGGCGCCTGATGGGTCATTTCCTCGTGCAGCAGGGCCTGCAGCGCGTCCAGGTCGCGACTGTTGAAAGCGCTGACCACGGCCATCGCCTGCCGCCGGGCCTCGTCATAGTCCATCTCCGCCTCCGCCCACGCGACCCGCTCAGCCCTGCCGCCAGTCGGCCGGGCAGCCAGCGCCACTATGGGACTATAGAGTCGGCGAAAAGCCCGGTCAACCATTCCCTGGCAACATGCCCGCGGCAGCCGGGTGAGCCCGCTGGTGAATACCATGGGCACCGCCACCCAGCGCGGTGACGTGATAACCGTAATCAGGGATTTCCGGGCCCCGGGTGAACTCCGGCACGGGTGCAAATTTAATCATTGATAACCCCCGATGTGGCCTGGCCGGTATCAGGTTGCCGATACCCCGCACCCTCGCGGCCATGCCTTCATCAGCGCCAGCAGCCGGAAGTTACGGCTGGCCAGCGGGCCGCGCCGCGACGTCACCGCGGCCCGCGAGCATGGCCTTGCGGCGCAGCTCCCTGACCTCGGGCACACACAAGATCACCAGCACGGAGGCCAGCACGACGACTCCGCCGCCCGCCAGCGTGACGGCAATGCCCAGCGCGGCAGCCACCGGGCCGGCCAGCGCGGTGCCCGCCGGCCGGAGCACGTTGGAGCCGAGCGCGTCATAGGAGGACACCCGGGACAGCATGTCAAGCGGAACCTGCTCCTGCAGGGCGACGCTCCAGTTCACCTCGAACACCTCGATGCCCACCCCGGCGGCCAGCCCGGCCACCGCGATCAGCGGCACATCGCGCGTCATGGCCAGCGCGAACAGGGGCAGCGCGAGCAGCGCGACCGCGAGCGAGCCGACCAGCAGCAGCCGCCGCGGCCGGTACCTGGCCATGGCCGAGGCCCCAAGCACCGCGCCGAGGGAGCTGGCGGCCGTGATCGCCCCCCAGCTACCCGCGCCGCCCAGGTGGCGGTCGGCCACGACCGGGCCTAGCACGCTGAGCGTGCCGCTGCAGACGCCGTTGACCAGGCCGAACTGAACCACGATGGCCCATAGCCAGCGGTAGGAGGTGAACGCCTGCCAGCCCTGGACCAGTCCGGCGAGCATGCTCGCCCGGC
>JASIBM010000109.1 GCA_030045175.1 Streptosporangiaceae bacterium
CCGGACAGCCGCATCGAGGTGCTGCTCACGCACCCCACCGGCATCACCGAGATCTACCTGGGCGAGATCTCAGGAACCAAGATCGAGATGGCGACCGACGCGGTGATGCGGACCGCCACGGCGAAGGAGGTAACCGCGGGCAAGCGGCTCTACGGCATGATCGGGGCCGATCTGGCCTATGCCTTCGACCTGGCGGCGGTCGGACAGCCACTGCAACCGCACGTGTCGGCCCAGCTCAAGCGCGTGAGCAACTGACTCTGCGCGAGCGAGCCGGAGGCGAGCGGGAGGGAAAGAGAATCCCCCGGGCTGCTCCCGCGACGACTCCGCCGGAAGGCTGATGCGTCACGGGGACCGGCTGGACAAGGCCGGCCACCCGGGGGTCCGGTGTCTGCCGTGTATTCGCCGACCGCCGCCTTGGCGGCACGCAAGCAAGGCCCGAAGCTCGAACCTGGCCCGCAGGCCGGTGACGTGCGCACCTGGCTATGGCCCGGTGCGCTCCACGGGACGGCGGCTAGCTGACAGCCACCTCGCGAGTCCGACATCTATGCATACGTTGGACCACCTCCTTTCCCGCGTTAGCAAGCACGCTACGTCAGCTCTACGCGGACAGGCAAGTCGGTTTAGCCGTACCTCGTAGACTCGGCGATATGTCGCAGACGTGGGATGACACGCTGCGGGCGGGCGGCTACCGGGTGACCCCGCAGCGCCAGCTCGTGCTCGAGGCGGTGACCAGGCTCGAGCACGCCACTCCCGAAGAGATCTACGCCGAGGTCAGGCAGACGGCGGTCGGAGTCAACGTCTCCACTGTGTACCGGACCCTGGAGTTGCTCGAGCAGATCGGCCTGGTCACGCACACCCATCTCGGGCACGGCGCGAACACTTACCACCTGGCGGCCGACGCGCAGCACAGCCATCTGGTCTGCCGCGAGTGCGGCGTCGTCACCGAGGCCGATCAGGCGGCGGTGGGCGCTCTGATCAGCGCGCTACGCGCGAAATACGGGTTCGAGACCGATGTCGGGCATCTGACCGTGTTCGGAACGTGCGCGCAGTGCCGCGGCGAGCGGAGTAGCTGACGCGATTGGTCCTGGGCACATCTATCTTCAGATGGTATGAGCCTGGACAATCTTGGAGTTGAGCGATGACAGAACACACCGAGCAGGCTGGCCGTGCGAGCTCGGGTGACGTGCTGCACGTGACCGACAGCCGTACTGGGCGCAGCTATGACCTGCCCATCACCGACGGCGCGATCTGGGCGCTTGACCTGCGCCAGATCAAGGCGTCCGACGAAGACTTCGGGTTGCTCTCCTACGATCCCGCCTTCTTGAACACGGCGAGCTGTCGTAGCGCGATCACGTACATCGACGGGGATGAGGGGATACTGCGCTACCGCGGCTATCCGATCGAGGACCTAGCGGTTCGCTCGTCGTTCCTCGACGTGGCTTACCTGCTGCTGAACGGTGAGCTGCCCACCAAGGACGAGTCGTTCACCTGGGAGCAGGAGATCGCGCATCACACCTACGTGCACGAGAACATCAAGAAGTTCATCGACGGCTTCCACCACGACGCGCACCCGATGGGCATCCTGGTGAGCTCGCTGGCAGCCTTGTCCACCTTCTATCCGGAGGCGAAGGCGATCTCGGATCACGTGCGCCAGCACGAGCAGGTGGTGCGGCTGATCGCGAAGGTTCCCACGCTCGCCGCGTTCGCGTACCGGCACGCGATGGGGCTGCCATACGCCTATCCCGACGCTGAGCTGTCCTACGCAGGCAACTTCCTCAACATGATGTGGAAGATGACCGAGCCGAGGTTCCGGCCGAATCCTGTGCTCGAGCACGCGCTCGACGTGCTGCTGATCCTGCACGCCGATCACGAGCAGAACTGCTCGACCAGCGCCATGCGGGTGGTCGGCAGTTCCCAGGTTGACCCGTACTCGGCCGCCGCGGCCGCCGCGGCCGCGCTGTACGGCCCGCTGCACGGCGGCGCGAACGAGCAGGTGCTTCGGATGCTCAGCGAGATCGGGTCGGTGGACCGGGTTCCTGCTTACATCAAGCGGGTCAAGAGCGGCGAGCTGCGGCTGATGGGCTTCGGGCACCGGGTGTACAAGAACTTCGACCCGCGTGCCACGATCATCAAGAAGGTCGCCGACGAGGTGTTCGAGGTGACCGGGCGCAACCCGATGCTCGACATCGCGCTCGAACTCGAGCGGATCGCGCTGGCCGACGAGTACTTCATCACGCACAAGCTCTACCCGAACGTGGACTTCTACTCGGGCATCATCTACCAGGCGATGGGGTTCCCTGTGGCCATGTTCCCCGTGTTGTTCGCGATCGGGCGGATGCCTGGCTGGCTAGCGCAGTGGCAGGAGGGCGGAGCCGACCCTGAGCAGAAGATCTCGCGCCCGAGGCAGATCTACGTGGGCGAGCCGTTGCGGCGCATGAACGGGCCAGCCACCTAGGCTGCAGGCCCGGGGTCGCGGCGGCGTCACGCAGGAGGTGACCTCGTGGCCAGGAGGTGACCTCGTGGCACAGCGCCGTGGCGGGCAGCGCATAGCCTGGACGCCATGGAACCACCGTTGCTCGCGATCTCGGGCTCAGTAGCCGCCGACTTCCCTGATGTCGGCGTGGCGGCGCACTACGGCGACCCGTACGCGGAGCAGCGGGCGCTGACCGAGTCGGCCGGCCTGGTCGACCGATCGAATCGGGACGTGCTCAAGATCACCGGCCCGGACCGGCTGAGCTGGCTGAATAGCATCAGCACGCAAAAGCTTGACCAGCTATCTCCAGGCGTCGCTGCGCAGACCCTCATCCTCAGCCCGCACGGGCACGTCGAGCACCACCTGAGCCTGGTCGACGATGGCGCGAGCACGTGGATTCACGTCGAGCCCGGCGAGGCATGCGCGCTGCTCGCGTTCCTGCGATCGATGCAGTTCATGCTCCAGGTGACTCCCGCCGATGTCAGCGCCAGCTTCGCCGTGCTGACCGTCATCGGGCCGGCTGCGCACGCCGACTTCACGGGGGACGCCGCGGTCGCGATGGCGTTCTCGTTCGGCACCGATCTCGTGATCGAGCGTCAGCGGTTCGCGGCGAAGGTCGCCGAGCTTCGGCTGCGTGGGTTCGGTATGGCTGGCATGTGGGCGCACGAGGCGCTGCGTATCGCCGGGTACCGACCGCGATTCGGCACCGACACCGATCACCGGACGATCCCGCACGAGGTCGGCTGGATCGAATCGGCCGTGCACCTGAGCAAGGGCTGCTACCGGGGGCAGGAGACGGTGGCGCGGGTGCACAACCTTGGTCATCCGCCGCGTCGGCTCGTGCTGCTGCACCTGGACGGCAGCGAGGACAGGCTCCCGGCGCACGGCGAGCAGGTTCGCCGCGCGGACGGGCAAGACGGTGAATCGGCCGTTGGCTTCGTCGGCTCGTCCGCGCGCCATTACGAGCTTGGGCCGATCGCGCTCGCGCTGGTCAAGCGCACGGTGCCGGTGACTGAGACGCTGCGAGCCGCCGGGATCAGCGCTGCTCAGGAGGTCATCGTCCCGCCCGACGCGGGCGCGAACGTCAAGATCACCCTGAGCCGCCCGCGCGGCGAGCTCTGAGGTCGCTTCTTAGCGGCACCCGGCGCATTGAGCCTGCCGCCGCAGGCGAGCCCGGGTCGGAGTACCCTGTGCGCGGCAGGGGCTTCTTCCGGCAGAAGCCCGCGACTTCGGCAGAAGCCGACGAGTTCGGCAGAAGCCGGCGAGCTCGGCAGATGTCCGCAAGTTACGCAGAGGCCGCGCACTAGGCAGAGCGCGCACTAAGCAGAGCGCGCTAGGCAGAGGCCACGAAATCTTGCGCAGCGGCCGTAGGCCGGGCTCGTTCGCTGGAATTCGGTGGAGGATGTCTTCGTGCTGCGCCAGGTGCTGCTAGCCGCCTCGGCTAGCCAACGGATCCGCCGCGTTATCACGACGGCCCCGCTCACGCGCGACGTGGTGGCCAGGTTCGTGGCTGGCGACAGTGCCGCTGACGCGCTCGCCGTGGTGAAGCGGCTGGCCGCGGGCGGCATGCTGGTGACTCTTGACTTCCTAGGCGAGGACACGAAGGACCCGGCCCAGGCGTCTGCCGTCGCCGATGAATACGTCGCCTTGCTCGGGCGCCTCGCGGCGGCTGGCCTGACCGAAGGCGGCAGGACGGAGGTATCGGTAAAGCCAACAGCCGTCGGGCTCGGCCTGGCGGACTTGGCCGGGCAGGCTGGGCCCTCGGGGGGATCAGGGGGGTCGTCCCCCCAGGCCGGCACCGCCGACTTGGGCGAGAAGACCGCCGCAGAGAACATCGCGCGTATCTGCACCGCCGCGCGGGCGGCTGGCACGACCGTGACGCTGGACATGGAAGACCACACCCGGGTCGACGCGACCCTCCGGTTGGTCAGCGAGTTGCGGTCAGACTTTCCTGACCTGGGCTGCGTCGTGCAGTCCTACCTTCGGCGGAGCCCGGGTGACTGCGAGGCCCTGGCGGCCGCCGGGTCGCGGGTCAGGCTCTGCAAGGGCGCCTACCGCGCGCCGGACGGCGTCGCGTTCGCGGCTCGTTCCGAGGTGGACCGCAGCTACGCCCGGTGCATGCGGACGCTGCTCACCGGCGCAGGCTATCCGATGATCGCGACGCACGACCCCCGGCTGATCGCCGTCGCCCAGTCGCTGGTCAGCTCGGCCGGCCGGAAGGCCGGGAGCTACGAGTACCAGATGCTGTACGGCATCAGGCCGGACGAGCAGCAGCGGCTGGCAGCCAGCGGGGAGCAGGTCCGGGTGTACGTCCCTTACGGCAGCGACTGGTACGGATACCTGGTCAGGCGGCTGGCCGAACGGCCCGCCAACCTAACATTCTTCCTCCGCGCGCTACGCTCCCGCCGGTAAGACTGCGCCCGAAGGCGAGCGGGAAGGGACCGAGCGGGAAGACCTGCGCGCTCGAGCCAAAGGCGAGCGAGAGGACCCTGCGCGCTCGAGCCGAAGGCGGAGCCGGAGGCGAGAGCGCGCGAGCGAGCCGCAGGGCGCCGGCGCCGCCTGGACTGAGGAGCGGGGTTCGCGACGAGGGAAGGCGGTGCCTTAAGGCGCCCCGGAGGCGAGCGGGAAGGGGAGTTTATGATCGCGATCCTGGGGGCCGGCCAGATGGGTGAGGCGCTGCTGTCCGGAATGATGCGGGCCGGGGAGGCGCCATCGGACGTCATCGCCGCCGTTCGCCGCGCGGACAGGGCGCAGGCCCTGCGCGATTCATACGGCATCGAGGTGCTTGCTGCGGCTGACGCGGCCGAGCGCGCGAGCACCCTCGTCATCACGGTGAAGCCGCAGGACATGGCGGGCCTGCTAGACGAGGTTGCGCCGAAGGTCAAGTCCGATCAGCTCGTGATAACGGTCGCGGCCGGGATCACCACTCGGTTCATCGAATCGAAGCTGGCCTGCAACGCGCCGGTGGTTCGGGTGATGTCGAACACGCCCGTGCTCGTGGACGAGGCGATGAGCGTGATCTCGCCGGGTCGGCACGCGGGGGAAGAGCACCTGCGCCGGACGGAGCAACTGCTGCGGCCGGTTGGCAAGGTGCTGCGGATCCCTGAGTCGCAGCAGGACGCCGCGACGGCGTTGTCCGGCAGTGGGCCCGCCTACGTGTACTTCCTGGTCGAGGCGATGGTGGACGCAGGAATCCTGCTCGGAATGCCAAGGAGCACCGCACTCGATATGGTCAAGCAGGCCGTCTACGGGGCGGCCACCATGCTGCGCGAGTCTGGCGAGCATCCGGTCATCCTGCGGGAGGCCGTAACCTCGCCGGGTGGCACGACGATCAGCGCGATCAGGGAGCTCGAGCGGCATGGAGTCCGGGCGGCGTTCCTGGCCGCGATCGAGTCCGCTCGTGACCGTGGCCGCGAGCTCGGCGCGGGGTAAGGCGGCAGCGTCGGCAGGGTCCGCCCGGACCGACAAATCTGGCACGCTCGCGGGGTTGCCCTTTCGCGTGTACCAATTACGCTGGATACGGGCGTGACTGGTGCGCTGAATATCGCTTGGCGCAGTGGATGGCGCCGGAGAGGGCTATCGATGGCAGCAGAGGCAACCCCGCTCAGCGCCGTCCGCTTCCTGACGGTGGCTGAGGTGGCGGCGATCATGCGCGTGTCGAAGATGACCGTCTACCGTCTGGTGCACTCCGGTGACCTGGAGGCGATCCGGGTGGGCCGGTCGTTCCGGGTTCCCGAACGTGCCGTCAACCAGTACCTCAGGGACGCGTTCGTCGAGACGACCTGAGCCGACGCTGGCCAGCCAATCGCGGCCGACCGGAGGCTGGCCGTCATGACCTGTGATGCGGGCCAGGGCGGACCTGGCTTTGGCCGCCGGGGTACGCTGTGACGTTGGCGTGCGTACCGGCACGAGTGCTCCACAGGATAGTTAGGCACGCCGTTGCACGTGGGTATCGATCAAGGGTGGTCTCGTGGGTTCAGTAATCAAGAAGCGGCGCAAGCGGATGGCGAAGAAGAAGCACCGCAAGCTGCTGCGCAAGACTCGCGTTCAGCGCAGGAACAAGAAGTAACGGCCGGCCAGACGGATCCGCCAGGCTCGGCTGGCCCGCCGGGCCAGCCGAGTGGGCTGGGCGCGGTCGCTTCGTTCTTGCTCCGGCGGCTGGCCGGTGACTCCGACGTCGATCCAGACTCTGGCTTCGACCCGGAGTTCAACAAGGTCCTTTTGATGCCCGCGGCCCGCGCGCTGTACCGAAACTGGTTCAGGGTGCGGATGCGCGGGCTTGAGCACGTTCCCGCCGCTGGAGCGGGCTTGGTCGTGGCCAACCATTCTGGCGTGCTCCCTGTCGACGCGATCATGCTTCAGGTCGGCGTGCTTGACGAGCACCCAGCCGAGCGCAACCTGCGGTTGCTCAGCGCTGACCTCGTGTATACCGTTCCTGTCCTGGGCGGGCTCGCGAGGAAGAGCGGTCACGTGCCGGCCAGCCAGGAGCACGCTGAGGAGCTGCTGCGGTCGGGTGAGCTCGTCGGGGTCTTTCCCGAGGGATTCAAGGGGATCGGCAAGCCATTCGCTGACAGGTACCGGCTGCAGCGCTTCGGCCGGGGCGGGTTCGCGAGCGTCGCGATGCGGACCGGCGTGCCGATCATCCCGTGCGCGATCGTCGGCGCCGAGGAGATCTATCCCATGGTCGCCAACCTGCCCGAGGTCGCCGCCAAGCTGAGGCTGCCCTACTTCCCCGTGACGCCGCTGTTCCCCCTGTTCGGCCTGCTAGGCGTCGTCCCGCTGCCATCGAAATGGATCATCGAGTTCTGCGATCCGGTTCCGACCGACGGGTTCACCGCCGATCAGTGGGAGGACCGCGACGTGATCGTCGAGCTCGCAGGCAAGGTAAAGGACACGATCGCCAGGAAGCTCGACGAGCTGCTCGCTGAGCGCGGGCCCGCCTTCGGCTGATCTTCCCGCTCGCCTCCGGGCGCCTTTAGGGCACCGCCTGCCCTCGTCGCGAACACCGCGCTCCTCAGCTTACGTTTTAACCCGAGCACTGCCAGGCAGGGCGAGGTTAAAACGTAAGCTGCGGTTAGCGCGGCGCCGGCGCCCTGCGGCTCGCTCGCGCTCGGCTCGCCTTCGGCTCGCTCGCGCAGGTCTTCCCGTGCACGCCTACTCCGAGAGGCGGCGGCGCCGCACCGCGAGGCCTGCGGCGATCCCGCCCACCACGACACCTGCGCCCGCGGCGACCGGCAGTGCGATGGCGGTCGCGCGGCGGCCTCTCCTGAACTCATGGATCGGCCACTGGTTCTCTTGCGCCACAGCGCGGAGCGCGGCGTCCGGGTTCACCGCATTCGGATGCCCGACCAGGCTGAGCATCGGCAGATCGTTCGCGGAATCGCTGTAGGCGCTGCAGAGGGAGAGATCCAGGTTCTCGCGCTCGGCGAGGGCGAGCATGGCCGCTGCCTTCGCCTCGCCGTGCAGCAAGCCGCCGACGAGCCGCCCCGTGTAACGTCCGTCCTCGGTCTCGGCCACGGTCCCAAGCGCCCCGGTAAGCCCTAGCCGCCTGGCGAGGATGCTGGCGAGCTCGATGGGCGTCGCGGTTACCAGCCACACGCGCTGGCCCGCGTCCAGGTGCACCTGAGTAAGCTCCCGCGAGCCCTCCCAGATCCTGTCGGCCATCGTGTCGTCGTAGATCTCCTCGCCAAGCGCGACGATGTCAGCTACCTTCTGGCCGGCCACGAACGCCAGCGCGGCCTCCCGGGCGGCGTCGATGTGATCAGAGTTCTCCTGGCCACGCATCCGGAACATAAGCTGGCCGATCACCATCTTGGCGAGGTCGCGTGTTCCGAACATCCGGCGAGCCGCGAGCCCCTTGGCGAAGTAATAGATGGATGCGCCGCGCATCAACGTGTTGTCTACGTCGAAGAATGCCCCGGCGCGCAAGTCGGGAACGATCGATGGTGGGCTGACCGCAGTGGCGGCGGCTGCCGCCGCCCCAGCGAGCGCCGCCTGGTCCGAACGTCCCTGAGGAAGCAGCGTCACGCTAATCCAGCGTACTGGGTGACCCTTGGAGCCTGACGTAGGTCCTCACCTCGAGCGGGATCGCCGCCGCCGCGCCTGGTCTCCGTGCCCGGCCGGCTGGGTCATGCGGTGGATCGGAGCGGTTCTCGGCGGTTGCGGTTCTCATCAGCGCTGAGGGTCAGGCACCATAGGCAGGGATGTCACTGTCTCTCATCGTGGTTTCGCTGGGTGCCTTGGCCGCGGTCGCGGGCACTGGCGTCTTGGTGACCTGGTGCGCGAGATCGCCTCGCGCGTATCGCGTCGCGTGGGCTCTGGCGCTCTTCGGCCTCGCCGTCGCGCTGGGCTCCCAGCTAGTAGGGGATCTAGCCGGCTATGACGACCTGTTGTTCCGCGCCATGGAGCTTGGCGCGCAGATGGTCGCGCCGCTCGCGCTGTGCTTGGGCCTGGCGGAGCTGGCCGGCCGGAGCGTGCAGGCCCGATTCGGGATGCGGCTGACCGTCGCCGCGCTCGGGGTGATCGCGGTGGTGATACTCGGCACCGATCCGCTCAGCTTGACGGCGCCGTTCAGCAAGACCTGGCCAGACCCCACCGTGTACTACCAGCTCTGGCCGAGGGGCGTGCTTGACGTCCTGGCGTCATTCACCTTCGTAACTGCCGTGGTCGCGGTCGGCGTCATGCTGGCCAGGTCGCGTCATGACGATGACGCCAAGGCAGCCGCGGGACCGGTCGCCGCCGCCTCGGCAGCCGCCGCGCTGCTCGCGGTGCCGGGCCTGGCCATGATCGCGCAGCTGGTCGGCGTCAGCTTGCCCTTGTTGGGGCGGAGCGTATTCGCTCTGGCCTGCACAGGGGCAGCCGTGCTCACCTGGTTCGCTGGCAGGCAGGCGGCGCGCCTGGACCGAGCCGGCGCGCGAGCGACCGGCGATTACGGCCGGCCCGACCCGGCGGGCCGCGGAGACCGGTTCGACCAGGCAGATCGGGCCAGGCGGGACTTCGGACCCGAGTCGGGGGCCGGTCAGTGGGAGAGCTCATATCAGGACGAGGCGGACCATGACTGGGGCAAGCCCGACGGCGAGCCATTCGATGATTCCGGGGCCCAGGCTCGCTATCCCGGGCTGGCCGCGCTCGCCGAGGAGGCCGGCCAGTCGCCCGGCGGCGGGCGATTCGGTGACCCCGAAGGATTCGACCAGGCCGGCAACGACGACCGGAGTTACCGGGACGGTGACCGGAGCTACCGGGACGGTGACAGGTACGACGATTGGGCGGGTTCCTCCGGTGACCCCGACCGGTACGACGATCGTGACTGGGATGCCGGTTACGGCGAGCCGGGCGAACCGTACGGGCACGATCGATACGACTCGAGGTCAGATAATACCTCTCATGTTGAACTTTTTGGACAAATAACAATATATACGCTAATTGAAGATCGCACGAGTGAGTTCGATCGCCTGACCGAGCGGGTAGTCGCCCAGGTCAAGGACCAGGAACCAGGCACGCTGGCCTACATTGTGCACGCCGTTCCCACGGCGCCGATGCAGCGAATCCTGTATGAGGTGTACCGGGATCGGGTCGCCTATGACGACCATCGGCACCAGCCCCACATCGCCAGGTACGAGATCGAGCGCAGGCCACTCGTGCTGGCGACGAACGTGATCGAACTTGGCTTGCAGCAGGCTAAGGTCAGCGCGTTTCCCTCGTTCTCCGCGATATCCGACATCTTGAGCGAGTCGGGGATCGACCTGACCGGCGTCACCCGCTCGTCGCGCGGTGCCGGGCCAGCACCGGGGGTTCCTGGGGGTCGTCCCCCTGGGCCAGCACCGGCGGTTCCTGGGGATCGTTCCCCTGGGCCGGCTGCGGGGGTTCCTGGGGGTCGTCCCCCTGGGTCGGCACCGGGGGTTCCAGGGGGTCGTCCCCCTGGGTCGGCACCGGGTCGTCCCCCCGGGCCAGCGCCGCAGCCTGGCGGCCAGCCGAGGCCAGCGCCACCCGTCCCTCAGGCAAGCCCGCACGACAGTCCCTGGTCCGACCCGCGGTCCGCGGCCGCGGACGACCCCGCATACCAGCATCACTACAAGGGCTGGGACGAGATTCGTGGTGAGGACGAGCGATACCGATGACCCAAGAGCACTCGATTACCTTGCTGTCTCGCCCCGGTTGTCACCTATGCGATGAGGCGCGGTCGGTCATCGCGGCCGTGGCAGCCGACCTCGGCGTGCCGTGGAGCGAGCGCGACATCACGGCGTCTGCGCAAGACCTGCGCGACTACGGGGACATGATCCCGGTAACGCTGATCGACGGCGTCCAGCATGACTTCTGGCGCGTGGACGCCGACCGCCTGCGCCACGCCCTGACCGGGTAGCGCCTCCGGCGGTTCGGCGCAGAGCCGCCCATCTCGCCTGCCATGCGGCACGCATGCAGCATCAAGGTCAGGTTGGCGACCTTCGCCACTCGTTTCGCCAAGCCCTACCAGCGAGGCTCCGCCTCGGACCCCAGCACAACATCGCTCGCCCGATGACAAGGCGCCCGGAAGTAAGCGGGAAGTTCAATGACTTTGTGCAAACGTTCACAAGGGCGTAGCGTGTGATTGGTGAGCACGGTCCCAGCGGCCCGCGAGCGTGGTGTGGGCACCCAGGGATCCTGCCCGTAACCCAATCCCCCTGGGAGTATCCGGCGCATGACCCGCCGCAGGAGATCAGACAACAGCATGCAGGGCATTCCAGAAGCGACCATCGCCCGCCTCCCGATATACCTTCGCGCCCTGTACGCGCTCGCCGACCGCGGCATCGCCTCGGTGTCCAGCGATGAGCTCGCGGCCGCGGCTGGCGTCAACTCAGCCAAGTTGCGCAAGGATCTTTCGCATCTCGGGCAATTTGGGATCCGCGGTGTCGGCTACGACGTCGACTATCTCGTCTATCAGGTGTCGAGGGAGCTCGGCCTCACCCAAGACTGGCCTGTGGTCATCATCGGCGCGGGAAACCTCGGCCGGGCGCTCGCGAACTACGGCGGCTTCGCCTCGCGCGGCTTTCGCGTCGCTGCCTTGCTTGATTCAGATCCGCTCGTCGTGGGCAGTGAGATCGCCGGGCATCGAGTGCGCGCGGCGGACGAGATCGAGCAGGTGGTGCGGGAGTACGACGTGATGATCGGCGCCATTGCGGTGCCAGCCGTGGCGGCGCAGGGAATCTGCGACAGGCTCGTGGCATCCGGCGTCACCAGCATCTTGAACTTCGCACCTGTCGTACTGAACGTGCCTGATGGCGTCGATGTGCGTAAGGTCGACCTGTCGATCGAGTTGCAGATCCTCGCCTTCCACGCGCAACGCAGGTCGGCCGCCGGGGTCCAGCGCCGCGGCGGCCGTTCGATGAGGTCCGTTGACTCACGCAGCAAGGGAGATCTGGAATCCGTCACCGCCGGGGATATCTCCGGTGCCAGAGCAATCTCGGGCGGCAGAAGGGTAGCGCTGGACTTGGACGGTGAGGAAACGGTAGCCGCCGAGGCGGTCGGGACATGAGCGTCCTGGTCGTCGGCGTGAGCCATACAAGCGCCTCGGTCGCGACGCTCGAGCGAGCCGTGATTCCCGGTGACGCTCAGGTCAAGCTGCTGCACGACATGCGCCAGTCGGAAAACGTGGCAGGCGCGCTGCTCCTGTCCACCTGCAACAGGGTGGAGATCTACGCCGAGGTGGATAGGTTCCACGGCGGCGTCGCCACCATGTGCGATCTGCTCGCCAGGCACTCGGGCCTGCCGCTGCCCGACCTGACCAGCGCCGCGTACGTTCATTACCAGGAAAGGGCGGTGCAGCATCTGCTGTCGGTGGCCTGCGGCCTCGAGTCGATGGTCGTCGGCGAGAGCCAGATACTCGGCCAGTTCCGACAGGCGGTGGCGCTCGCCCGTCAGCACGGAACGCTGAGCCGTGAGCTTTCCGACCTGAGCAGGCTGGCGTTGCGCGTCGGCAAGCGCGCGCGCTCGGAGACCGGGATCGATGCGGCGGGCCAGAACCTGGTAACCCTTGGCCTCGACGTCGCGTCCGGGCTGCTGACCGGGGGGCATGGCAGCGGCGGCGCGCTCAGCGGGCGCTCCGTCCTCGTCGTCGGGGCGGGCTCGATGAGCTCGCTCGCTGTCGCCATGGCAACGCGTAAGGGAGCCGGGCGGATAGTGATCGCCAACCGCACCCGGGCCAAGGCCGAGAAGCTCGCTCACCGGTACGCCGCCAGCGCGGCCGACCTGGCCGACCTGGTCTCCTGCATCGCCGCGGCAGACCTGGTGATCACCTGCACCGGAGCGGTGGGGCAAGTGATCACCGAGGCGATGGTGGCCCGCGCGCTCGCGCTCAGGCAGCCAGGCAACCACGAACGGCCAGGCCCCGGCGGGCGGGCAGTCACCCGTGGGAGCCTCGTGCTCGTCGATCTCGCCCTGCCGCGTGACATCGAGACCGGGGTCGCCGGCCTGCCAGATGTGCGGCTGATCGACCTCGAGACGCTCAGCGCGGTAGGCAGCGGCACGGTGGTTAGCGGCACGGTGGTTAGCGGCACGGTGCAGGCGGCGAGCGTGGAGCCCGCGTCGCTTGCCGCCGACGCCGATGTGGCGGCGGTTCGCCGGATCGTGGCACACGAGCTGGCGGAGTACCTGAAGGCGGACCGGGCATTGAGTGTCGCGCCGACGGTCGTCGCGTTGCGCGCCAAGGCGGCGACGGTGGTCGAGTCCGAGCTCGCCAGGCTGGAGCGACGGCTTGGCGCCCTCGACGGCAGGGTTCGGCAGGAGATCGTCCATTCGATGGGCCGGATCGCCGATAAGTTGCTGCACGCCCCGACCGTCCGGGTGAAGGAACTCGCTGGCTCGCCGGGAGCCGATTCCTACGAGGCCGCCTTGCGGGTGCTCTTTGAGCTTGATCTCGATGCGGTGCAGGCCGTCGGCAGGCCGAGCGATGACGTGCTGACCTGGCAGGCGCAGGAAGACCAGGCGCAGGAAGACCAGCAGCAGGACACGATGCGGGCGCGAGAGGCGGGGCAATGACCAGCGGCGCGTTGCGGCTAGGCACGAGGCGGAGCCCCATGGCCATGGCCCAGTCCGGGCACGTCGCCGGCTTGCTGACCGCGATGACGGGCCGTGCGGTCGAGCTGGTGGGCCTGTCCACGTTCGGCGATGTAAGCAAGGCGAACCTCACGCAGATCGGCGGCACCGGCGTGTTCGTCAGCGCGCTGCGAGAGAGCTTGTCGTCAGGTGAGATCGACTTTGCCGTGCACTCGCTGAAGGACCTGCCCGCCCTGCCGGGCGCGGGCCTTGTCATCGCCGCGGTCCCGCCGAGAGACGATCCGAGAGATGCCCTGGTCTCGCGGCATGGAATCAAGCTGGTCGACCTTCCGGCCGGGGCCAAGATAGGCACCGGGTCGCCGCGCAGGGTCGCGCAACTCCTGCTCATCAGGCCCGACGTCCGGCCGGTGCCGATTCGCGGTAACGCTGGCACGCGGCTGGCCAAGATCGACTCGGGCGAGGTCGACGCGGTGGTGCTCGCCTACGCCGGCCTGGCCAGGATCGGCCGCCTCGACGTCGTGAGCCAGGTGTTCGAGGCCGACGAGATGCTCCCGGCACCTGGCCAGGGCGCGCTCGCGGTCGAGTGCCTCGTCCACCGCCGCGACGTGGCTGAGCTGCTGAGCTGCATCGATGATCCGGCCAGCCGGGCCGCGACCGACGCGGAACGCACCATGCTCGCGGTGCTGCAGGCGGGCTGTGCCGCGCCGGTCGGCGCGTATGCTGCCGGGACGGATGTATTGCGGCTCGACGCGATAGTCGCGTCGGCCGACGGGGGAGAAGCGGTGCGGGTGAGCGCGTCCGGCCCAGCGGCCGAGGCGGAGCGCCTCGGCCGCCAGGTGGCCGCTGATCTGCTCAGCCGCGGCGCGGCAAGGTATACGGATGTGTCCGCTGGACACCTCAGCAACGGGGAAGATGTGACGTGAGCCCCATACCTGCGACAAGGCAGTCACCAGCGATCTCGGGTCCGCCTGGTGAGGTCAGCGAGCCGGCGGCCGCTCGGATCGGTGAACCGACCGCTGCGCATGTCAATCAGGGAAAAGAGCCGCGCCAGCCGGGGCAGTCGCGCAACGGGGGGCTGGTTGCGCTTGTCGGTGTCGGGCCAGGCGATGAGGGCCTGCTCACGCTCCGGGCGGCGAGCCTGCTGGCCCAGGCGGACCTGGTGGTCGCCACCCGCCCGGTCGTCGATCAGGTGTCGCATCTGCTCAGGGACGACGCTGTCGTGCTCGACGCGGCGGAATCAGATCAGGACCCGCGGTTGCTCGTGAAGGCGGTAAAGTCCGGGCAGCTCGTGCTGCGCCTGTACAACGGCGATCCGTTCATGTTCAGCGCCGCTGCGGCCGACGCCGCCGCCTGCGCCAAGGCGAAGGTCGCCGTTGAAATCGTGCCCGGCGTGTCCGCGGCAACGGCCGTGCCCGCCTATGCAGGCATCCCGCTGACTCAGGATGTCGCAGGCGACGTGCGGATGGTCCACGCGATCGAAGTCGGGAGGATGGCGGCCGGACCCGCCACGCTGGTGATCCTGGGCGCCGAGGCCGGCTTCGCCGACATGGCCAAGGTGCTGATCGCCAACGGCTGGCCAGACTCGACGCCGTTCGCGATCACGTGGAACGGCACGACGACCGATCAGCGCACGGTCGTTGGCGCCCTCGGAACTGTCGCCGCGGACCTCAAGTCGGCCGGGATCAGCCCGCTCACCACGGACGGCCCGGCGGTCGCCGTGATCGGAGAGGGGGTCAGGTCGCAGCGAGCGCTCTCGTGGTTCGAAACCAAGCCGTTGTTCGGCTGGCGGGTGCTCGTGCCGAGGACCAAGGAGCAGGCGGCAAGCGTGTGCGAGCAGTTGAGGGCGTGCGGGGCGGTGCCCGAGCAGGTGCCGACGATAGCCGTCGAGCCGCCGCGAACGCCGCAGCAGATGGAGCGGGCGGTTCGCGGCCTGGTGACAGGCCGCTATCAGTGGGCCGCGTTCACCTCAGCCAACGCGGTCAGGGCCGTCAGGGAAAAGTTCGAGGAGTATGGCCTCGACGCCAGGGCCTTCGCCGGCGTGAAGGTCGCCGCCGTGGGCGAGCAGACCGCGCTCGCGTTGCGCGCCTTTGGGATCATGCCGGACCTGATGCCGTCGGACAACCAGTCCGCTGAGGGCCTGGCGGACTGCTGGCCGGCCTATGACGACCTGCTTGACCCGATCAACCGAGTGCTGCTGCCCCGCGCAGACATCGCCACCGAGGGGCTCGTGGCGCGCCTGACCGAACTGGGCTGGGAGGCCGAGGACGTCGTCGCGTACCGCACGGTCCGCGCGGCGCCGCCGCCAGCTCCGGTCAGGGAGGCGATCAAGGGCGGTGGCTTCGATGCGGTCTTGTTCACCTCGTCGTCGACGGTCAGGAACCTGATCGGCATCGCGGGTAAGCCGCACTCGGTCACCGTCATCGCCGTCATCGGGCCGGAGACCGCGAAGACCGCCGCGGAGTTCGGCCTGCGGGTAGACGTCATGGCTCCGAAGCCGTCGGTCACCGCGCTCGTCGACGCGCTCGCCGCGTTCGGGGCGTCGATGCGAGAAACCGCCCTGGCGGCGGGCGAGCCGGTGCGGCGACCGAGCGAGCGCCGCCGGGGCGCGCGCCGCCGGATCAGGTAGGGGCGCCATGCACGCGGAGTTTCCCATAGCGCGGCCACGCAGGCTCCGGGCCACCGCCGCGATGCGCCGCCTGGTCGCGCACACCAGCGTCCAGCCGGCCGACCTGGTCCAGCCGATGTTCGTCAAGGAGGGAATCGACGAGCCGCAGCCGGTTCGCTCGATGCCCGGGGTGGTTCAGCACACCAGGGACAGCCTGCGCAAGGCGGCGGCGGAAGCCGTTGACGCCGGCGTGGGTGGCCTCATCTTGTTCGGCATCCCCGCGCGAAAGGACGCCCGCGGCTCGGCCGCGGACAGCCCGGCCGGCATCGTCCAGCTCGCGCTCGGCGACCTGGCGGCCGATCTCGGCGACAAGACGGTACTGATGGCCGACCTGTGCCTGGATGAGTACACCGACCATGGGCACTGCGGGATCCTGACCGAGGCCGGTGAGGTCGACAATGACGCGACGCTCGAGCGGTACGCCTCGATCGCGGTGGCTCAGGCCCTGGCAGGTGCCCACGTGGTCGCGCCTAGCGGGATGATGGATGGCCAGGTCGCGGCCATCCGGGCTGCCCTGGACGGCGCTGGCTTCCCTCAGGTCGCGATCTGCGCCTATGCGGCGAAGTACGCGTCGGCGTTCTATGGCCCGTTCCGTGATGCGGCGGAATGCGCCCCGAAGTTCGGCGATCGTTCGACATACCAGCAGGATCCATCGAACCCGGCCGAGGCGCTGCGCGAGGTGGAGCTCGACATCAGCGAGGGCGCCGACATCGTGATGATCAAACCAGCCCTGGCGTACCTGGACATCATCGCCCTCGTGGCTCGATCGGTCCGGGTGCCCGTCGCCGCGTATCAGGTCAGCGGCGAGTACTCGATGATCGAGGCGGCGGCTGCCAGCGGATGGCTGGATCGAGATCGGGTAATAACGGAGACGCTCACCGCGATCAAGCGTTCAGGCGCCGGCATCATCCTCACCTACTGGGCAACCGAGTTCGCCAGCAAGCTCGGCTAGTACAGCCCGCCGTGCCCTTCGGCGGCACGACAGTAAGGGCTCCACGTTGCGCTTGGGGCAGCAGCAAGGGCCCCACGTTGCTGTCGGGGAGCGGTGTTTGCGACGAGGGAAGGCGGCGCCTTAAAGGGCGCCCGGAAGCTAGCGGGGAGGCAAGTACGCGACCATCGTGAGCTTGCCGGTGCCTGGCAGCACGACCCTGCGCCAGTTCTTGGCATAGGCGGGTGGCTGCTGGTGGGTCCATTCGAGCACGGCGAAGCGGGTGGTGCCGCCCTGCGAGGTCAGGCCTGCCGCGGGCGGGCTGGCACCTAGCGAGTCTGGCGTGGACGCGCATCCCGCGTAGAAGGCGATAGGTATCCGCTGGGAGCCGTTGACCAGGCAAGGCGGTGTGACGCCGAGCTTGCGCAGGTCGGCGGCCGCGGCGGCGTACTCGTCGTGGAAGGTCACCGTCCCAGTCACCTGCCGGTCGAGCACGATGAGCTGGGACGCGATCTGGAGCGTGAGCGCGATTATCGCGACCGCGCCGATGCCAGGGCGGTTCTTCGTCAGGGCCGTGACGAACACCCAGGCCAGCAGGTCGGCGACGGGGACCGCCGCCAGCGCGTAGGCGGGGATCAGGAACCTGGGCGCCGCGTAGTCGACTCCGATCAGGTACTGCGAGGCAAGCGCCAGCGAGCACAACCCCGCGAGCAGCGAGCCAGCCCGGCCCGCTTGCCGCGCGACGATGATCCCGCCCACCACGAGCACGGGCAGTGCCAGCCACCACAAGCCAAGTTCCGGGTACCGCCAGCCGATCGAGCACGGGCGGCAGAGCGTCGGGCCGTTCACCGCCTTGAGCTCGTACCAGGCGCCGAGGTGCAGGCCGAAGCCACCCTGCTCGGCGCTGGCGAGGTGCAGCCGGCTGAGCGGCCCGCCAAATCGCAGGTACGCCTCGACGATCCACTCGGCAGCCCCCGCGGCGAACCCGGCCACGATCGCGACGATGACGGACCAGTGCCGCCACGAGCGAACGGCCAGCCCCGCGATCGCAAGCACGGCGACGAGGAAGACCGCGTCGCCGGGGCGCACCAGCGTCCCGGCCGCGAGCACGAGCGCAAGCAACGCCAGCGTCCAGCGGCCAGGCCGCCCCGTGCTTGGCAGCGCCGTGCTTGGCAACACCGTGCTTGGCAACACCGTGCTTGGCAACACTGCGGCGTTGGGGCCGCCGCCCGATTCCGGGGGGCTCGCAGGAGTGACGGCGCGCAGGAACAGGCCCACGGCCGCGAGCGAGGCGAAGGCCAGCCACTCGTCGGGCATGGCCTGCGGTCCGTAGTACAGCGTGACCCACAGGGTGGAGAACATCAGCCCGGCCAGCGCGAGCACCCAGGCCGGCCGCAGCCGGCGCCACGCGATCAGGGCGCCGAACAGGGCCGCGCCCGACGCCACCGCCAGGTACGCCCGCAGCACGGCTATCGAGGAGGTGAGCAGCGCGACAGGGGCGACGAGCAGCGGGATGCCGCGGGACCTGGCCGGGTCGAAGAACGCGGCAGGCACGTGCGCGCTTACCTGGCTGACGTAGACGACCTCATCCCAGCTCAGGCCCATGTGCAGGGGTATCGCGAGCAGCTGGGCGCAGGTAAAGAGCGCCGCCACCGCCGCGATCCACCAGATGCTCTCCGGCCCAGGCAGCCGGACGGTCGGCTTCCGCCTGCCGGCGGCGTGCTTGAGGCCCGGCTGGGCCTGCGTGTGGCCGGATGACCCGGCGCTGGTGTACTGCGGCGCCACACTGAGGATGTTACGAGACCGGCCTGTCCGGCGCTGGCGCCTGGCAAGGTATGGTCGCATCTGATCAGCGACGCACGGCGTGCGCGCCATGGAGGGAGGCGTCTGGATTGGTCGATGCGGTGCTGCGCGCCAGGCGCCGCAGGGCGAGTGAGCGGCAGGCGCTAGCGGCCGCCAGCTACGCGGCCTTGGGATGGCCGGTCTGCGCCGGAGCCTTCCTCCCTGACACGCAGGCACGCGCCCTAGGCCGTGCCTGCTCCTGTGATCGGGTTGGCTGCCCTTCACCGGGCGCTCACCCGCTCTCGCCGGCCTGGAAGCTCCAGGCGACCGCCGACCAGGACGTGATCAGGCGCTGGTGGAGCGCGTTGCCGCAGGCCAGCATCTTGCTTGTCACCGGCAGGACCTTTGACGTGCTCGACGTGCCGGCCTCGGCAGGCCTGCTGGCGCTGACCAGGCTTGAGCGGTCGGGCGTCGGCTCTGGCCCCGTGGCGCTCAGCGCTGGCGAGCGAGCGCTGTTCTTCGTGTCCAGCCGGGCAGCGATCGTCGATGACGACGAGTGGTGGTCCTGTCGCCTGGACTGCGAGCCGGAGACGATTCCAGCGGTGACTGGCCTGCGGTGGCACTGCAAGGACAGCTACGTGCTCGCGCCCCCGTCGCGGCTGAGCACCGGCCTGCTCGCCCAGTGGCTGCGTGAACCGGGAGCCGGCCCGCTGCCGGATGCGCTGCGGTTGCTCGAGTATCTTGCCGACGCCTGCGAGGAGACGGCTCAATGACACAGCTTCGGACGTCCGCCGACTGGTACTCGCGTGCCTGCGAGGTGCTGCCCGGCGGGGTGAACTCTCCGGTACGCGCGTTCGGCGCGGTCGGCGGGACGCCGGTCTTCATGGCCTCGGGCGAGGGGCCCTACCTGGTCGACACCGAGGGCAAGCGGTATGTTGACCTGGTTTGCTCGTGGGGTCCGGCGATCCTCGGGCACGCCCATCCGGCCGTGACGACCGCGCTAACCCGTGCCGTGGGCCTGGGCACGTCGTTCGGCACGGTCACGCCTGGCGAGGTCGACCTGGCTGAGGAGATCGTCTCCAGGACCCCGGTGGAGAAGATCAGGCTGGTGAACTCGGGTACCGAGGCGACCATGTCGGCACTGCGGCTGGCTCGCGCGTACACCGGGCGCCGGCTCGTGGTCAAGTTCGCCGGTTGCTACCACGGGCACGTGGACGCGTTGCTCGCCGCCGCGGGCTCCGGGGTGGCGACGTTCGGGCTGCCCGACTCGCCGGGCGTGACCGGCGCCGTGACGGCGGACACGCTCGTGCTTCCCTATAACGACGCCGAGGCGCTGCGGCAGGCGTTCGCGGAGAACGGAGCCGACGTCGCGTGCGTCATCACCGAGGCGTGCCCGGCGAACATGGGAGTCGTGCCGCCGTCGGCCGGGTTCAACGAACTGCTAGCAGCGCTGTGCGGCGAGTTCGGCGCGCTGCTGATCATGGATGAGGTACTCACCGGCTTCCGGGTGACCCAGTCGGGCTGGTATGGGCGCGAGGGGGTCGCCGGAGACCTCATGACGTTCGGCAAGGTCATGGGCGGTGGGCTGCCGGCCGCCGCGTTCGGCGGCCGGGCGGAGATCATGGACCTGCTCGCGCCGTCCGGGCCCGTTTACCAGGCGGGAACCCTGTCGGGCAATCCGCTGGCCACCACCGCCGGGCTCGCCACGCTGCGCGAGTGCACGGCCGACGTCTACCAGCGGGTGGACCAGGCCGCCGCCGCCGTCGCGAAGCTGACCGCGAGCGCGCTGACCGAGGCGGGGGTACCGTTCCGGCTGAATGAGGCGGGCAGCCTGTTCTCGTTCTTCCTCGGGGTAACCGGTCCGGTGCGAGACTTCGCGCAGGCCAAGGCGATGTCGGGTGCCGCGTACGCGGCCTTCTTCCACTCGATGCTCGATAACGGCGTATACCTGCCGCCCTCGCCCTATGAGGCATGGTTCGCCTCCGCCGCCCACGATGAGTCGGCCATCGCCAAGATCGCCGACGCGCTGCCTGCCGCGGCGCGCGCTGCGGCTGCGCGCCTGAGTCCGTGATCGTGGTGACTTTTCGTAGGGTAGCCCGGTAAACCCACCGTGATCATGGTGGGACGGCGGCTAGCTGATGGCGATCACGATGATGCCGGTCACGATCGCCGCGCCGGCCGCCAGGCGCCTGGCGAGGTGGCCCTCGCCGAGCAGTCGCCTGCCGAGCAGGATGCCGAACAGCACGCTGACCTCGCGGGCCGGAGCGACGAGGCTGACGGCCGTGAAGCTGAGCGCGATCAGTACCAGGAAGTAGGCCAGCGGCGCCAGCACGGCAGCGCCGAGCACCTGCGGCCGGTAGGTCCGCCAGACCAGGACCAGCCGGTCGCGGTCGCGCAGCGCGAACGGCGCGAAGGCGAGCACCATAACGGGGAAGCCCGCGTAACCCTGGAGCAGCGGCGGGGTGTGCAAGGTGCTCACCGCGTACTTGTCCCAGATCGTGTAGGACGCGATGAACACGCCGGTCACCAGCGCGAAGGCGATCACGGCTGTGCTAGCCCGGGGGGACACTCCGCTGGCCGGGGGGCACCCCCGAACCCCCGACGGCCCGGAACCCCCCGCTGTGCTGGCCCGGGGGGGCGACCCCCCGGAACCCCCCGCTGTGCTAGCCCGGGGGGACGGGCCAGCGACGGAGTGGGCGGGCAGCCCGATCACCACCACGCCGGCGATGATCGCGGCGATGCCGATGGTGGTGACCACGCCTGGCCGCTCGCCTAGCAGCACGATGCCGCCGACCGCGGCGAGCAGGGCGCCGGAGCCCCGGCCGATCGGATACGCCATCGACAGGTCGCCGCGCCGGTAGCCGAACTGCAGGAACAAGAAGTACCCGGAATGCAAGAACCCAGTCCCTGCCAGGAACACCCAGTTCAGGCCCGTCAGGTGCGGATGACCAAGCAGGACCGCGCCGGCCAGCACCGGAGCGTAGATAAGGCAGGCGAACGCGGCAAGCAGCCAGGTGAAGCACGCCGCTCCGGTCGCCGAGGCTTGCTTGCTGAACAGGTTCCAGCTCGCGTGCGCCATCGCGGCGACGGCGATGAGCGTGATGGCCGTGATGCTCACGAGTGGCTACCCACCGGCAGTCGTACCGCAATTTTTCCAAATGATACCTAGTCAACCGGTTATGCCGCAGCTGTCCGTGTGGCTGTGCGGGTCGTCCGCCGGGGACGGACACCGGCGGTAAGCTGGGCGCGCCATGAGCACAGAAGCGAGATCAGCGGGCACCGGGCCAGAGCCAGCGAGCACGGGGCCGGCTGGCCTGGCCAGCACCACGATCGTGCACCTCGTCAGACACGGCGAAGTGGCCAATCCGGGGCGCGTGCTCTACGGTCGGCTCCCAGGCTTCCACCTGTCCGAGGATGGCCAGATGATGGCCAAGGCAGCTGCTGACTTCATGATCGGCCGTGACGTGACCGTGCTCCGGTCCTCTCCGCTCGAGCGGGCGGTCGAGACGGCCGAGCCGATCGCGGCGCAACTCGGGTCGACGGTCGAGATCGACGAGCGGCTGATCGAGCCGTGGAACCACTTCGAAGGGCTGCAGGTGGGAGTCGGCGACGGGGCACTGAAGTCGCCGAGGAACTGGATTCACCTGCGCAATCCGTTCCTGCCGTCGTGGGGTGAGCCTTACCGCCTGGTCGCCGCGCGGGTGCTGGCCGCGGCGCGCGACGCGGCGCGGGCGGCCGCGGGGCACGAGGCAGTGTGCGTGAGTCATCAGCTCCCGATCTGGGTCGCGCGCAGGTCCGCGGAGGGCCGTCGGCTATGGCACGACCCGCGGCGTCGGCAGTGCGCGCTTGGCAGCGTCACCAGCCTGCACTTCACCGGCGATCGGATAACGTCGGTGACCTACGCCGAGCCCTCAGGATCAGTCGGAAGGCAAGCGGCGGGCGCATAGCTTGCCTGGCCGGCGTGCTGTCGATGGGCCGGCGTCGGCAGGCGAGAACGCATACTGCACAATGGGTTGCTGTACTACTGCCCGTAGGAGATCGATCCCGTGAGCCGCCGCAGGAGTTTGGTGCGTCCCGGCGCTGCTGGCGCCGCGTGGACGCTGCTGGCTGGCTCGGTCTTGCTCGCGGTGACGGCGTGCTCGGGTGGCGCCATTGCCCAGGTCACACCGATGGGCGGGTCGGGCTATGTGGACGGCGGCTATGCCAGCCACTACTACGCGCCTGGCTCCAGGCTGCTGGCGCCGAAGGTCACAGGGACCACGCTGACGGGTCATCGGTTCAGCCTGGCCGCCGACCGAGGGTCGGTGGTGGTGCTCAACTTCTGGGGATCGTGGTGCCCGCCGTGCCGCCGCGAGGCGCCGGCCCTGGCCGAGCTAGCACGGCGCCTGGGCCGAGACGGGGTTCGATTCGTGGGCGTGGACATGAGGGACACGGTGGCAAGCGGCGAGGCGTTCGAGCAGACGTTTGACGTCGGGTATCCGAGCCTGAACGACCCCAACGGGCTGGTCGCCCTCGCGTTCCATGGCACGGTGCCGCTGGACGCCTTCCCGAGCACGCTGGTGATCGACCGGACCGGACGCATCGCGGCCAGCGTGTTCGGCGAGGTCTCATACCTGGGGCTGCGTTCGCTCATCGCCAAGGTCATGGCTGAGCCGTCATGACGCGGGATGCGGCGGGACACGCGTCAGGCATCGCAGCTGACCAGCGGGCGGATGCGGCCGACCCGGCCGTGCTGGCAGGGGACGAGGCTGCGGTGCTTGTCGCGGACGGGGGTGAGGTGGCCGCGGTCGCGGGCGACGAACAGGCGAAACTCGCAGCGGGCGACGGCGCGGCGGCCCGCCAGGAGCGAACGCGGTTCGGCGTGTTCGCCTGGCTGCGCTGGGGCTGGCGCCAGCTCACCTCGATGCGGACCGCGCTCGTGCTGCTCTTCCTGCTCGCGCTCGCCGCGATCCCTGGCTCCGTGCTGCCCCAGGAGGGCATTGACCCGGCCGCGGTGCAGCAGTACTACGCAGCGCACCCGGCGCTGGCGCCGTTCCTGGCAAAGCTTTCCGCCTTCAACGCGTTCGGCGCGCCCTGGTTCGCCGCGATCTACCTCCTGCTCTTTACCTCGCTGGCCGGATGCGTGCTGCCGCGCACGTTCCGGCTCGCCAGGTCGGCGCGCCAGCCTCCGCCGCAGGCACCCAGGCACCTGCGCCGGCTGCCTTACTCGGCAAGCTTCACGACGGCCGGTAACCCGGATCAGGCGCTCGAGTCGACGGCGGCCATGCTGCGTCGCCGCAGGTTCCGGCTGCGAACCGGCACGGGCTGGGTGTCGGCGGAGAAGGGGTACCTGCACGAGGTCGGCAACCTGCTGTTCCACGTGGCGCTGCTTGGGTTGCTCGGCTCGGTAGCGCTCGGCGGGCTCTTTGGCTACAAGGGCGACAGGCTCCTGGTGGCCGGGCAGACCTTCGCGAACCAGGTGCCGACCCTGGACGTCTTCCGGCCGGGGCGGCTGGTCACGGCGAGCGACCTGCAGCCGTTCACGGTGACGCTTGACCACTTCTACGCGGACTACGTCAGGTCCGGACCCGAGCGCGGTCAGCCGGCGTCGTTCAACGCGCTCGTGCGGTACGCGGCGCAGCCCGGCGCGCCCGAGCACAGCTACGACCTGCAGGTGAATCATCCGCTCAACGTCGATGGCGTGCAGGTCTTCTTGATCGGCCACGGTTACGCGCCGATCTTCAGGGTCACCGACGGGACAGGGAAGGTCAGGTTCGACGGGCCGGTGCCGTTCATCCCGCTCGAACAGTCGGGGCTCAGCTCGGCGGGCGTCATCAAGGTTCCCGACGCCCAGCCGCAGGGGCTCGGCTTCGCCGGCGTCTTCCTGCCGACGGCCGTGGACGTCGACGGCAGGCTCACCTCGGCGTACCCGGCGGCGCTGCTGCCCCGGGTGAGCCTGGTCTCCTACGCCGGCGACCTCGGCATGAACAACGGCATTCCGCAGTCGGTCTATACCCTTGACACCAGCCACATGCACCGGCTGGCCGTGCGGCCGTTCCCGCTGGCGCAAGGTCAGTCCATCACGCTGCCGCACGGCCTCGGCAAGCTGACCTTCGTCGGCTACCGGCAGTGGGCCAGCCTGGCGATCACGTACGACCCGGGTCAGCTTCCCGCGCTGATCTCGGCCCTGACGGCGCTGGCGGGCCTGATCTTGTCGTTCACGGTGCGGCGACGGCGGCTGTTCGTTCGCGCCGCGCCTGCGGCGGATGGGGCTGGGGGCGTCGTCACGGCGGGCGGCCACGCCACCGTCGTCACGATAGGCGGATTGACCAGGTCGGACGCGGCAGGCGGATTTGAGACCGAGTTCGTCGAGCTTGCGGGCGAGATCATGCAGTCGCTCAGCGGCGGCGATACCGCCGCGAGCGCCACCCACGACGGTAACGCCCAGGTTGACGGCGCTCAGGCCGCCGATGCGAAGGCCGGCGCCGTGCAGGCGAAGGGAGAGTGAGTTACCATGCCCAACCCCGGACTGGCCACCGCCAGCAACGTCACGCTGGTGCTTGCCATCATGACGTACACGATCGCCATGCTCGCGTACGCGTGCGACTTCATGTTCGGCAGGCTCCGCGGCTCCGCGGCGACGGCGACCACCGGCGCCGGTAGCGCCGCCACCGCAGCGTCGGCCGCAACCGCGCCCGAGGCGGCCGATGCGACCGCTGGCTCGGAGTTCTCCGGGCTCTCCTTCCCGGCCGACCCTTCGGATCTGTCGCAACTGGCCGATCTGGGCGGGCTTGGCGGCGCCGCGCGTGGCGGCACGGCCTCGGCCACCTTGACGGTCGAGTCGGACGGGCCCGCGCCCGCCGGCGTGGCCGCGGGAGGTCCAGGGGGGCCGGCCCCTCAGGTAAGCACCGTGGGTGGCTCGGGGTACCCGCCGGAGAGCGCCGCCCTGGATTGGTCGGCGGCGACGCGGTCACGCTGGCCAGCCGGAATCTGGCTGCGCGCCGCGTTCGGCCTGACCTGCCTCGGGGCGCTGCTGCACATCACCGCGATCTTGACCAGGGGGCTGGCCGAGCACCGGGTCCCCTGGGGCAACATGTATGAGTTCATCGCCGCCTTCACGTGCGCGGCGGTGCTCGTCCTCATCGCGGCGTCGATCAGGTTCCGTGCGTACTACATGGGCCTGTTCGTGCTGTTGCCCGTGGTGCTCGCGCTAGCCGTGGACGTGCTGGTGATCTACACGCCGGCTGGGTCGCTGGTGCCCGCCCTCCAGTCTTACTGGATAGCGATCCACGTCACCGGCATGATCATCTCGCTCGGCCTGTACATTTTCGGTGCCGTGGTCACCGTCATGTACCTGCTGGTCGCGAGGTACGAGCGGCAGGCGGCGAGTGGTGGCAAGCCGAACAGCGGCGGCGTCTTGTCTCAGCTTCCCGGCTCGACCACCCTTGACCGGCTCGCCTACCGTGCCACCTTGTTCGCGTTCCCTGCCTGGACGTTCGCCATCATCGCTGGGGCCATCTGGGCGGATCACGCCTGGGGCAGGTACTGGGGCTGGGATCCCAAGGAGACCTGGTCGTTCATCACGTGGGTGGTCTACGCGGCGTACCTGCACGCCAGGGCGACGGCCGGGTGGCGCGGGCGGCGGGCCGCCTACGTCCAGCTATTCGGCTTCGCTTGCCTGATGTTCAACTTGATCGGCATCAACCTGTGGATCACCGGCCTGCATTCGTACGCCGGCCTGAGCTGACCGCGGGCCGACGCTCGGCAGCCGCCCGTTTCATCACTATCACCCCTTTAGTCCCGCCACGCCGTGCCGTCGCCCGCCTAGTGAATGTGCCATGCACCCGGAAGGACCGGACCAATTCGCCATTCACCTGGCGGGAACGATCAAGGACTGTGACGTGAGATAACCACGTGACCCATGGGACAAGTCTGCCTTGGCGGGGTGCCCTTAGACGTCTTCTCTGCCTTGGCGGGGTGTGCCCTTAGACGTCTTCTCTGTCTTGGCGGGGTGCGCTTAGACGTCTTCGCGCCAGTCCCTGATCCGCTGCTCGAGTTCGAGCAGGAACTCGGGATTGTCATCGGGGGCGACGAAACGCGTCTGATTCGCCGCCGCCTGGCGCACCCGCCGCGAGGGCGCGATGGGCCGGCCAGAACCCGCGCCTGAGCCTGGCGGATAGCCCGGTCCAGCCGCATGAGCCTGCCTCGCCACCCACCTGTCGACCTCGTTGTCCCAGTTGCGTCGTGCCTGTACCTCGCCGCGACCGGCCATCAGCCACGCCGCCGCGCCGAACGCCCAGAACGCCACGATCACGATCAGCCACATCTGCTTCGTCGGCAGGTCGAAGAAGCGCTGGGGCGTGGTCGCGACGTCGAGCAGGCACGGGCCGACAAAACCAACGGTTACTAGGGCAAGGACGACGTAGAGCGGCAACATGGACATAGCCTAGGTGCCACGCGGAACTGGTCGGCACCTGTCACGCCGCGCCACTCGAGTGGTTCCGGGCTGCGACGGTGAGCAGCGGCGATGGGCTCACGCCCGGTACGAGGCAGACTGCCTGCGCCGGCGCAGAAACCATCGTAGTCTGGCGACCTGGCCCTCTACCGGGGAGCGAGCGATGCGGCGGTTACTGACCCTGTTGTGGAGCGCGCGCCGGTCGAGGGGCGGTCTAGCCCAAGGCAATCGGGGCGCTCCGCTGACGGCGCGCTCATCTGGCACCAGCGCGAAGGCTCAGGCGTCTCGGGCCGGCCGGGTGGCTCGCGTGGCGTCGCCGTCTCGAGCGTCTCAGGCGGTGCGGGCGTACCGCTCCACGCCCGGGCCTGCGGTGAGCCGAGGGATCGGTGACTTGCCGCGGTCGTCTCGCCCTACCGGAGCACTTGGTCCGAACGCCGAGCAGACGCCGGCGGATCGTCCGGCGAGGGCGACCGGGTTCACCAGGGAAGCGACGCCCGCGGGTCGGGACGCAGCGCCGGGGCAGCAGATGACGCCCGCGCGCCGGAAGGCAGGGGCAGGGCGGCGGGCTGCGGCCGCGGGTCGGGAAGCTGCGCCGGGGCAGCAGGTGACGCCCGCGCGCCGGGAGGCAGGGGC
>JASIBM010000110.1 GCA_030045175.1 Streptosporangiaceae bacterium
CCCCGGCTGAACGCCAGGTCGTTGCGCAGGTACTGCATGGCGACCAGCTTGCGCAGCAGGGCGTCGCGCTCGATCGTCTCGCCGACCTTGAGCCTGACCATGCGGTCCACGTACTCCTGCGGCGTGCCGAGGCCGTAGATGCACGAGACGGACGCGACGACGATGGTGTCCCGCCTGGTGAGCAGCGAGTTCGTGGCCGAGTGCCGCAGGCGCTCCACCTCGTCGTTGATCGAGGAGTCCTTCTCGATGTAGGTGTCCGTCTGCGGCACGTACGCCTCGGGCTGGTAGTAGTCGTAATACGAGACGAAGTACTCGACGGCGTTGCGCGGCAGCATCTCGCGAAGCTCATTGGCGAACTGGGCGGCCAGGGTCTTGTTCGGCAGCATCACGAGCACCGGCCGTTGCAGCCGCTCGGCCAGCCACGCGACCGTCGCGGTCTTGCCCGTGCCGGTCGCGCCGAGCAGCACCGTGTCACGCTCCCCGGCCCTGATCCGCTTCTCCATCTCGGTGATCGCAGCCGGCTGATCGCCCGCGGGTACCATGTCGGTCACGACCTCGAACGGCGCCACCCGGCGCTGGAGGTCGGTTACCGGACGCATGGCCTCTCCTGCAGTCGCATCGTTCCACTGTAGGCCGAGGCACTGACAACCACGGACCGCTCTGCGCTGGCGCGGGCCGAAAGCGAGCATTCATGAAGTTGCAGCCGAACCCGTCGCGTGGCCAGCGACCACGGGCCGTCGAGCAGGCGCCAGAGCCGCCGCGGCCCATGCTGTCCGCCGTCAAGGTGATGTACGCGGGGGCAGTGCTGAGCGCCATCGAGCTTGCGCTCGCGCTCCTATCCACCGGGAGCCTGCAAAGCGCGATCCACAAGGCCGATCCGAGTTACTCGGCCAGCCACGTCCACAACCTCGCGATGTCCTACGTCGCCGCCACGGTGATCACCCAGGTGGCCGCCATCGGCCTGTGGCTGGCGATGTCATGGGCGAACCGCCTGGGAATGAGCTGGGCGCGGGTGGTGGCCTCCTGCCTGTTCGCACTCAACAGCTGGAACCTCCTCGAGTTCGTCAGGCAGCCGACCGCCATCGGCCCGCTGGTGCTCAACACATTGGTCTGGGTGACCGGGCTCGGCGCGACGGTGCTGCTGTGGCAGCGAGACTCGTCGGCTTTCTACACCGCGACCAAGCAGTTCAGGGAGTCCGGGCGCCTGATGACATAATCACCAGGCCGAAGCCAGCAAGGCACGGCGACCAACAACTCAAGATCCTTTCCAAGGTGAAAGCGAGCGCTCATGTACCAGCCGTACCCATCGGGTGGCCAGCCGCAGCCGCTGCCGCCCATGACCCCGCCGCCATCGGTGCAAAACGCCGTCAGGCTGATGTATGCCGGGGCCGTCCTGAGCGCCATTCAGTTCGTGCTCGGGTTCGTCACCATCGGCAGCCTGAAGAGCGCCATAATCCAGGCGAGCCACCAGGCGCATCGCCACCTGACGCAAAGCCAGATACATACGGCGGAGGTCGCCGGGGTGACGTTCGCCGTGGTCATCGGCGTGCTCGGGGTCGGCCTGTGGATCTGGATGGCCCGCGCCAACGGCAAGGGCAGGGCGTGGGCGCGCGTGGTCGCTTCGGTCCTGTTCGCCCTCAACACGGTGTCCCTGCTGCTGACGCTCGCGCGACCGCATGCAAGCCTCGGCCTCGCCCTCAGCGGGCTGATCTGGCTGGCTGGACTAGGGGCGATCGTGTTCCTGTGGCAGCGTGCTTCAACGGCGTTTTACCAGGCCAGCTCCGCACAGCCCAGGTACTCCTGAGCCAGGTGCCGCGGGCGCGGCTGGCACTCAGGCGTCTCGGCGGTTGAGCAGGTAGGCAGCGACGATCAAGAGCACCACCGCCCAGAGGCAGAAGACGCCGAAGCCCTCCCACGCTGACAGCACCGCGCCGAGCTGCGGGCGCGCCCCGTATATCAGCGAGCCCGCCTGCTCGGGCAGGTAGGCATCGACGTGGGTGCCCCAGTCGCCCGGCAGCAGGCCCGACAGGATCGGCAGCACGAGCACGACGCCGATCACCGTGGCTATCGCGCCAGCGGTGTGCCTGATCAGCCCTCCTAGCGCCAGCGCGAACAAGCCGAGCACGGTCAGGTATAGCCCGGCGCCGATCACCGCTCTGGTCACGTTGTGATCGCCGAGCGCGACCGGGACCTTGCTGTGCAGCAGCGCCGAACCCGCGAAGAACGAACCGAACGCGACGACCTCGGCGATCACGATCAGCAGCGCGGCGAATACCGTGATCTTGGCCGCCAGCATCGGAACGCGCCCGGGCACGGCGAGCAAGGACGCCCGGATCACCCCGCTTGAGTACTCGGTCGTGATCACGAGCACGCCGAGCACGCAGATGGTGAGCTGACCGAGCCCGATCCCGGTGCCAAGGATGAAGGAGACCGGGTCAGCGATGATCCGCAGGTCGCGGGGGCCCGCGCGTGGCCCGTTCCAGTTGGCCACGATCAGCGCGGTCAGGCCTGCCGTGAGCCCCACGGTGAGCACGACGAACAGGATCAAGGTCCAGACTGTCGAGCGCACCGAGCGGATTTTCGTCCACTCGGCGGCGAGCAGGCCGGCGAACCGCACGCGCCGCGCAGCGCCCGTGGTGGCCGGCGCCGTCGTTGGCGTCGCAGGCGATGTGGTGGCCACCGGTCGCTCCTCCTGTCGTATTAAGCCGGGCGGTCCTGTGCCAGACCGTCCTGTGCCATGCGGTCCCGCGTCAGGATGTTCTGTGCCGGGTCATAACCGCCGAACTCGAGGCTGTCCGAGGTCAGCTCCATGAACGCCGCTTCCAGGGAGGCCCGCTGCGGAGTGAGCTCGTGCAGCACCACCGATCCCGACGCCGCGATCTCGCCGATCCTCGCGGCGGGCAGCCCGGTGACCGTGAGCGCGGGAGCGCTCCCCTGGGCCGCTGCGCCCTGGCTGGCCGGGTAGGCACCTGCCCCGTCGCCGTCGGCCCAGACCACGCCGCCTGCCACCGTGAGCAACTCGGTCAGCCGCGCCGCGTCCGGGGTCCGGACCAGCACCGACTGTTGCGTGCTGCGGGCGATGATGTCGGCGGTGCTGGCGTCAATGATCAGCTTGCCCCTGCCGATCACGATCAGGTGATCGGCAGTGACGGCCATCTCGTTCATGAGGTGGCTGGAGACCAAGATGGTGCGCCCCTGCGCGGCAAGATCCTTCATGAGGTTCCTGACCCACAGCACGCCCTCGGGATCGAGCCCGTTGACCGGTTCGTCAAGCAACAGGTATTCCGGATCGCCGAGCAGCGCCGCGGCGATGCCAAGGCGCTGGCTCATGCCGAGCGAGAACCCGCCCGCCCGCGCGTGCGCGACGTCGTGCAGGCCAACAAGCGCGAGCATCTCATCCACCCGGCGGGCGGGCAGCCCTTGCGTCTGGGCGAGGAACAGCAGATGGTTGCGGGCGCTGCGACCAGCATGCACAGACTTGACCTCAAGCAGCGCGCCGACCGTTCGCAGCGGGTCAGTCAGCTCGCGATAGAACTTGCCTTTGATCCTCGCTGAGCCTGCGGTCGGCCAGTCCAGGCCGAGTATGCACCGCATGGTCGTGGACTTGCCTGCCCCGTTGGGCCCGAGGAACCCGGTCACCCGGCCCGGCATGACGGTGAAGCTCAGGCCGTCGACCGCTGTCTTGGGGCCGAATCGCTTCGTCAGCCCGCTAACCTCGATCAAACGGACTCCCTCCTTTCCGCTCGCCTCCGGGCGCTTTAGGGCGCCGCCTGCCCTCGTCGCGAAAACCGCTCCTCGGTTAGCGCCTCCGGCTCCGCCTTTGGCTCGGTCGGGCAAGATTTCCCGCTCGCCTCAAGCACGAATGCTCGCTCGCGCAGGTTACTGACCAGAGCTTACGATCACCGGCCGCCGTCCGCACGCCGGCGCAGTTCGGACCACAGGTCACGGACTTGCCTGTCGAGCTCGGCCAGCGACCCTGAGTTGTCGATCACGATGTCGGCGATGGCGAGCCGCTCCTTTCGGCTGGCCTGGGCGGCCATCCTCGCCTCGGCTTGCTCCCTGGCCATCCCGCGACGATGCACCAGCCGGTCGAGCCGTGCCCGGGTGGACGCGTCCACGACCACGACCAGGTCATAACCCGCGGCGAGCTTGTTCTCTGCGATCAGGGGCACGTCGTGGACGACGATCGCGTCGGGTGCCGCGGCGGACTCGATCTCCCGCATCCGCCTGCCGACCAGCGGGTGGATGATGCCGTTCAGCACGGCGAGCTTGGCCGGGTCGGCGAACACGATCTCGCCAAGCCGCCCCCGGTCAAGCTCGCCATCGGCACCGAGCACCTCAGCGCCGAACCCGGCGATCACCTCGGCCAGTCCTGGAGTGCCCGGTGCCACCATCGCACGGGCGATCGCGTCGGCATCAATCAGGACCGCGCCCTGCGCGGCTAGCCGCCGCGAGACCTCGCTCTTGCCCGCGCCGATCCCGCCGGTCAGCCCCACCCGGAACACGCCCGCCGGCCTCCCGCCGGCCCCTAGCCGCGACCTCCAGAGAGCTTGTCGCGCAATGCCGCGAGCGCCTCGTCGGACGCAAGCGCGCCGCCGCCGGACTCACCAGATTCCGGCGAGCCCGTGGTGTGCGAGCTAGCGCCCTCTTCCTCGCCGGCTTCGCCCTCGGCCTTGCTCCGGGCCTCGGCCACCTGCCGCTGGTGCGCCTCGAAGCGCGCCCGCGCCTCGGCGTACTGCCGCTCCCACTCCTCGCGCTGGGTCTCGTATCCCTCCAGCCACTCACCCGACTCGGGGTCGAAGCCGTCCGGGTAGACGTAGTTGCCCTGGTCGTCGTAGGTGGCGGGCATGCCGTACAGCGTCGGGTCGAAGTCCTCGACCGAGATCTCGCCGGTCGCGCCCTCGTTGGCCTGCTTCAGCGACAAGCTGATCCGCCGCCGGTCCAGGTCGATGTCGATGATCTTGACGAAGATCTCATCGCCTACCTGCACGACCTGCTCAGGGATCTCCACGTGCCGGTCAGCCAGCTCGGAGATGTGCACCAGGCCCTCGATGCCCTCCTCGACCCGGACGAACGCGCCGAACGGAACGAGCTTGGTGACCCGGCCAGGCACTACCTGGCCGATCTGGTGCATCCGCGCGAACTGCTGCCACGGGTCTTCCTGGGTGGACTTCAGCGACAGCGAGACCCGCTCGCGGTCCATGTCCACGTCCAGCACCTCGACCGTGACGTCCTGGCCGACCTCGACCACCTCGCCCGGGTGGTCGATGTGCTTCCACGACAGCTCAGAGACGTGCACCAGGCCGTCCACGCCGCCCAGGTCCACGAACGCGCCGAAGTTCACGATCGAGCTGACCACGCCCTTGCGGATCTGGCCCTTCTGCAGCGTGTTGAGGAAGTTCTGGCGCACCTCGGACTGGGTCTGCTCCAGCCAGGCCCGGCGGGACAGCACCACGTTGTTGCGGTTCTTGTCCAGCTCGATGATCTTGGCTTCGATCTCCTTGCCGACGTACGGCTGCAGGTCGCGCACCCGCCGCATCTCCACCAGCGAGGCGGGCAGGAACCCGCGCAAGCCGATGTCCAGGATCAGGCCGCCCTTGACGACCTCGATCACCGTGCCGGTGACCACTCCGTCTTCTTCCTTGACCTTCTCGATCGTGCCCCAGGCGCGCTCGTACTGCGCGCGCTTCTTGGACAAGATCAGCCGGCCCTCCTTGTCCTCCTTCTGCAGGACCAGGGCCTCGATGTGGTCACCGGTCTTGACGACCTCGTTCGGGTCGACGTCATGCTTGATCGAAAGCTCGCGCGACGGGATGACGCCCTCGGTTTTATAACCGATATCGAGCAGAACCTCGTCTCTGTCGACCTTGACGACTGTCCCGTCAACGATGTCGCCGTCATTGAAGTACTTGATGGTCTCGTCGATCGCGGCGAGGAAGGCCTCCTCCGAACCGATGTCATTTACGGCTACCTGAGGGGTCGAGGCGGCCTGCGTGCTGCTCGTCGTCATGTGTTAGTGGGCTCCGGGTACGGACAGGAAAGTTGACTGGGCGCGCCGTGGGCAGCGCGTCCGACATGTTGGCTGGCGTGCCTGGTCAGGAACACCGGCCTTGCTGCAGACTGCCCCTGGGCTGCCTGACCATGGCGGATCGCGAGAGATCACAACGCACCGATCAGCATATGAGAGCCTGGGCGGCCGGTCAATCGCGGCCCCCGGACCAGTGACCGCCGTGCCGATGCGCGAGCGGGCGTCAGCTCAGGTTTCGACCTCGCCCCGCTTCGCAGTGCTCGGGTCAAAACGCATGCTCAGTGCGCGGCATCGGCCCAGCTTCGCCCGGTACCCATCGACACCTCGAGCGGCACGCTCAGCTCGAACGCCCCGCACATGGCGGCCTTGACCAGCTCACGAAGCACGTCGAGCTCACCGGGCGCGACCTCGAAAAGCAGCTCGTCATGGACCTGGAGCAACATCCGCGAGCGCAGCCCGGCGGCGCGGACCTGGCGGTCGACCGACAGCATCGCGACCTTGATGATGTCGGCGGCCGAGCCCTGGATGGGCGCGTTGAGCGCCATCCGCTCGGCCATCTCCCTGCGCTGCCTGTTGTCCGACGTCAGGTCGGGCAGGTAACGCCGGCGCCCGAGGATGGTCTGGGTGTACCCGTCCTTGCGCGCCTGGGCCACCACCTCATGCAGGTAGTCCCGCACCCCGCCGAACTGCTGGAAGTAACCGTCCATGAGGTCACGGGCCTCATCGGTGCTCACCCGCAGCCCCTGGGCCAGCCCGAAGGCGGACAGGCCGTAAGCCAGGCCGTAATTCATCACCTTGATCCGGTTGCGCAGGTCACCGGTGATTTCCTCGGGCGGCAGGCCGAAGACGCGCGAGGCGGTCGCCGCATGAAAGTCATGCCCCGAGCTGAAAGCGGCCCGCAGCGCGTCGTCACCGGACAGGTCCGCCATGATGCGCAGCTCGATCTGACTGTAGTCGGCGGTCAGCAGGCACTCGTAGCCAGCGCCCACGACGAATCCCTGCCGGATGCGCCGGCCTTCCTCGGTCCTGATCGGGATGTTCTGAAGGTTCGGGTCGGTCGAGGAAAGCCGCCCGGTCGCGGCGATCATCTGGTTGTACGTGGTGTGAATCCGGCCATCGTGGCCCGCCATCGGGATCAGCGAGTCCACGATGCTCTTCAGCTTGGCGACGTCGCGATGCCGCAGCAGGTGCTCGAGCACCGGGTGGCCGGTCTGGGCCAGCAGCCCGGTCAGCGCCTCGGAGTCGGTGGTGTAGCCGGTCTTGATCCGCTTGGTCTTGGGCAGCCCGAGCTCGGTGAACAGGACCTCTTGCAGCTGCTTGGGCGAGCCCAGGTTGAACTCGTGCCCGGTGGCAGCGAACGCACCCTGCTCGGCGGCCTTGACCTCGCCGCCAAGCATGGCTGACATGCCGGCGAAGTGATCTGTGTCCGCCGCTATCCCGGCCCGCTCCATCGCCGCCAGGACGCCGACCAGAGGCAGCTCCACGTCGGCGAGCAACGCCGTCGCCCCGCGCCGCGCCAGGTCCGCGTCGAGCGCGTCGGCGAGCTCAGCGGTGGCGAGCGCGCGCTCGGCCAGGGCGCGGGCGACGTCGGTCTCCCCAGGCATGTCGAGCGCGAGCTGGCCGGGCGCGGCGGCGCTATCGCGAAGTTCCCTGCGGGTGTAGCGGAGCGCCAGGTCGGCCAGGTCGAACGAGCGCTGCCCTGGCAGCGCCAGGTAGGCGGCAAGCGCTGTGTCGCTGGTCAGACCGCGCAGCAGCAGTCCCCTCGCGGCCAGCGCGTGCATCGGCCCCTTCGCGTCGTGCAACGCCTTGGGCGCGGCCTCGTCGGCCAGCCAGGTGGCTAGCGCCTGCTCGTCAGCCTCGGTCAGCGCGACGGGGTCGATGTAGCCGGCCTCACCCGGCTCGCCTTCCCCGCCGCTCACGGCCAGCGCGAGCCCGTCGAAGTCGCCAGTGCCGCGGCCCCAGGTCCCGCTGAGCGCGAGGCCGGTCCGCCCCGCCATGGCGTGCCCGGCCAGCCAGTCGCTGACCTCGCCGGGGCCGAGCCGCCGCACCTGCGCGTCGAACCCGCCGTCGCCGGAGACCGCCTGGGCGGGCTCAAGCTGGCCAGCGATCCCGTTCGGCAGCGTGCTGTACAGGCGGTCGCGCAGCACCCGGAACTGGAGCGTGTCGAAGAGCTGGTGTATCTGGTCCCGGTCCCAGGGAACCGGCGTCAGGTCGTGCGGGCCGACGTCGAGCGAGACGTCCCTGGTCAGCTCGGTGAGCCGGCGGTTAAGCAGCACGCTGGCCAGGTGCTCGCGCAGGTTGTCCCCGGCCCGGCCCTTGACCTGGTCGACGTGATCGACGAGCGCGGCCAGCGAGCCGAACTCCGCGATCCACTTCGTCGCGGTCTTCTCCCCGACGCCCGGGATGCCGGGCAGGTTGTCGCTCGGGTCGCCGCGCAGGGCGGCGAAGTCCGGGTACTGCGCCGGCGTCAGGCCGTACTTGGCCATGACCGCGTCAGGCGTGAACCTGGCCATCTCGCTGATCCCGCGCATCGTGTACAGGACCGTCACGTCGTCGCTGACGAGCTGGAACGTGTCCCTGTCGCCGGTGACGACGAGAACACCCATGCCATCGGCAGCCGCCCGCGTGGCCAGCGTCGCGATCACATCGTCGGCCTCGTAGCCAGGCACAGACAGCCGCGCGACGCCAAGCGCGTCGAGCACCTCGAAGATCAAGCTGAGCTGGGTGCGGAAGTCGGCGGGCGTCTCCTTGCGGGTCGCCTTGTAGTCGGCGAACTCCTCGTGCCTGAACGTGGGCTCGCTGCGGTCGAAGGCCACGGCGACGTGACTGGGCTTCTCGTCCCGCAGCACGTTGATCAGCATGGCCGTGAAGCCGTAGACGGCGTTGGTCGGCTGCCCTGTGGTGGTCGCGAAGTTCTCTGGTGGCAGCGCGAAGAACGCGCGGTAGGCCAGCGAATGCCCGTCCAGCAGGAGCAACAGGTCCCGCCGCGGTGGCGGGGGCGAATTGGTGGCAGCCACCCAGCAATCCTAGGCTGCGACAAGCGCCGAGCAGGCGCTTGCGGCGAACTCAAGCGCCCGGAGGCGAGCGGGAAGCCTTGCGCGATCGAGCCAAAGGCGAAGCCGGAGGCGAGAGCGCGCGAGCGAGCCGGAGGCGAGCGGGAAGGGGTGTGGCGGTGGCAAGCGAGGCGGATCTGGACAGGCAGCCCGACTGGAGCGATCTGAACCGAACGCACGCGCACACGCTGGTGCAGCGGATGGGCATCAAGATCACCGAGGCATCGGCCCAGCGGGTGGTCGGCACCATGCCGGTAGCCGGGAATACCCAGCCGTACGGGCTGTTGCACGGTGGCGCCTCGTGCGTGCTTGCCGAGACGCTCGGCTCGGTCGGGTCGGCACTGCACGCCGGGCGGGAACGGTTCACCGTCGGAATCGAGATCAACGCCACCCACCACCGTGCGGTGGCGGCCGGCCAGGTGACCGGCGTGGCGACCCAGGTGCACGCCGGGCGGACGCTGACCACCTACGAGATCGTGATCAGCGACGACCAGGGGCGGCGAGTCTGCACGGCCAGGCTGAGCTGCCTGCTGCGCGACGCCGTGCCTGGCGGCGCGGGCGGCCAGGGTGCGGGCTGATGCCCGGGGTCGGCACGCTGATCAACGTCGTGACCGTGCTGGTCGGCTCGTCGATCGGGGTGGGCGTCGGCGACCGGCTGCCGTAGCGCACCAGGGACGTGGTGACGGACGGCGTCGGCCTCGTCACGCTGCTTGTGGCCGCGCTCGACGCGGCCAGCGTGCTTGACCCGGCGCTGCGCTCCGCTGTCGGATCCTCGGCCCCCGTGCTGATCGTGCTTGGCGCGATCCTGCTCGGCGGCATCGCGGGGTCGCTGCTGCGGATCGAGGACCGGCTGAACGGGGTCGGCGCGCTGCTTCAGCGCAGGCTCACCCGGGCCGGCCGGGCCGGGGCGCGCCAGGTCCCCTCTGGCGGTGACGGCAGGGTCGCCGAAGCCCCAGCCACGGACAGCACGGCCGCGGACGGCACAGCCACGGACAGCACGGCCACGGACAGCACGGCCGCGGACAGCACGGCCGCGGACGGCACAGCCGCGGACGGCACGGCCGCGGCCGGTGGGATCGCGAGCACCACCGGGCGCGGGCGGTCGGAGCGAGAGAAGTTCATCGAGGGGTTCGTCACGGCCTCGCTGGTCTTCTGCGTCGGGCCGCTGACGATAATCGGCTCGCTCCAAGACGGGCTCGGCCACGGCTTTTCCCAGCTCGCGCTCAAGAGCGTGCTCGACGGATTCACCTCGATCGCGTTCGCCGCATCGCTGGGCTGGGGCGTGGCCGCCGCGGCGATCAGCGTGCTCGTCATCCAAGGCTCGCTGACCGCGATCGCCGCGGGACTCGGCGGGTTGCTGCCGTCGGCTAGCATCGCCGCGATCACAGCGACCGGCGGGCTGCTGCTCGCCGGGATAGCCCTCAGGCTGCTGCGGCTGCGCGCGGTGCCGGTCGCCGACCTGCTGCCCGCGCTGATCGTGGCGCCGCTGCTCACCGAGGTGGTGGCCAGCCTGCGCTGATATGTCCGCCGCCCGCAGCGGATGTTCTGGGCATACCACCCTGGTAATCGAGGTGCCGGCGTGCCAGCCAGCGCCGGTCGCTACGGTGTTCAGCGGAGATCGCTGGTCCGAGTAGAGAACGAGTCGGCCGCAATAGCGGCCGAGCCGGCACCAAAGGACCACCTGCGAGCTCCGGTCGCCAGTGCCCGCAGGCACCTGGCGGCGGCGAGCGGGAGCCTGGTCCGCGCGGGGGGTGCTGACCGGGCCCCGCTTGCCGACATCGCGTCAGCGGCTGCCTGCCGCCTCACCGGGGGCTTCATCAGCGCTGGGACCGTCAGCGGCCTCCGCGCCAGCGGCGACCTCCCCAGCAGCGGCGGCGTCCCCAGCAGCGGCGGCCTCCCCAGCAGCGGCGACCTCGCCAGCAGCCCCGGCTGCCCCTTCGGCCGTCGCCCGCTGATGGTTGTCCAGGATCTCCTGGGCCATCGCCCGCATGGTCGTCCGGCGATCCATCGACGCCTTCTGTATCCACCGGAACGCCTCTGGCTCGGTCATCCCCCGCGTGGACTGCAAGATCCCCTTGGCCCGGTCGAGCAGCTTGCGGATCTCCAGGCGCTCTCGCAGGTCGCCGACCTCGGTAGCCAGCGCGTTGATCTCGGCGTACCTGCTCACCGCGATCTCGATCGCGGGGAAGAGGTCGGCCTTGGTGAAGGGCTTGACCAGATACGCCATCGCGCCCGCGCTGCTCGCCCTTTGCACGAGCTCACGCTGGGAGAAGGCGGTGAGGATCACCACAGCGGCCAGCCTGCGCGCGGTGATCTTCTCGGCGGCTGAGATACCGTCGAGTACGGGCATCTTGACATCCATGATGACCAGGTCAGGTCGCAGGTCCGCGGCCAACCGGACGGCTGTGTCGCCGTCCGATGCCTCACCCACGACCACGTAGGCGTCCTGGCCCGGCTCCTCAAGCATCTCCTTGAGGTCCAGCCGGATCAGCGCCTCGTCTTCGGCGATCACTACACGGTAGGGAGTCTGGCTCACCCACTGAAGCTTATCGACAGCCGCTACATTGATCTGTGCAAGGCGGCTCACTAGCCGCACACGCGCCCCGGTAGACCAACGGCAGAGTCAATGGCCTCAAAATCCATCAAGTGTGGGTTCGAATCCCACCCGGGGCACCACCACCCGGGGCACCACCACCCGGAGCACCACCACCCGGAGCACCGAGCGCACGGCGAGGCAGGCCGACCAACAGCGACTCCGGCCCGCGCTTGGCCCTCGTGGCGTACAGGTAGCAGGCGGCGCCGACGATCACGGCGATCGTCGCCATCTGCTCCAGCCTGACGCCAGATCGCTGGTGCGCGCTGATGAGCTGCAGCGTCGCCGTGGCAAAGTGCCCGCCGGCGTACAGCGCGACGCACAGCGCGATCGCCCGGCCACCGGTCAGGCTCAGTGACTTGGTCAGCCGGATCAGCGCTAGCGCCACGACCACGTCCCAGATCGCCTCGTAGCCGAACACCGGCTGGAACGTGCTGAAGTTCTGGTAGCCGGGCAGTCGGTGCGATGGTGAGATCGCGATCGCCCACGGCCAGGTAGACGGCCGCCCGTACAGGCCCTGCGAGAACCAGTCGCCGAGCAGCGCGATCGCCTGGCCGATCGCCAGGCCCGGTGCGGCGGCGGCGAGCACCGGCCCGAATGTGACCCCCTCGCGGCGGCACCAGATCCACGCAGCCACCGCGCCGCAGGCGACCGCCCCGGGCAGCCCGAGCCCGCTGCCGGAGATCCCCCAGATGTTCACCCAGTCACGGCCCCGGCCAAAGAACGCCTGGTAATCGGTGATCACCAGGTACAGCCGGGCGCCGATCAGCGCGGCAGGCACCGCCACGGTCGCCATGTCCACGATCAGCCAGGGGCGCCCGCCCATGGCCCGGTACCTGCGCTCGGTCAGCCAGAGCAGCGCCACCACGCCGATCACCACGCACAGCGCGTAGCCGTGCAGCCGGACCGGGCCAAGCCGCCACAGCCCGTCAACCGGGCTTGGCAGCGACGCTGTCGGCATGACCAGCGACGTTACTCCCGGTTTGGGCGCGCACGCCAGCGGCGAGGTCGGCGGCGAGGCTCGCCACGCTCGCGCAGGCGGCATCGGCGCTGGTCGCGTCCAGCACGCGCCGCACCAGCGCCGAGCCCACGATCACCCCGTCGGCAAAGGCAGCGACCTGCGCCGCCTGCGCGGCGTTGCTCACCCCGAGCCCGACCGCAACGGGAAGCTCGGAATGCCGCCGCACCCGCGCGACGAGTCCCGCGGCCGCGTCGCCGACGCTCGCCCTGGCACCCGTGACACCGAGCACGGAGGCGGCGTAGACGAATCCGGCACAGGCCGACGTGATCAGCGCCAGCCGCCGCTCTGACGAGCTGGGGGCGACCAGGAAGACGGGATCTAGCCGGCGCGCAGCCGCGGCGGCGAGCCACGGGCCAGCTTCCTCCGGTGGCAGGTCGGGGGTGATCAGGCCGCAGCCGCCCGCGTTTGCCAGGTCGGCGGCGAACCTGGTGACGCCGTAGTGGTCCACCGGGTTCCAGTAGGTCATCACGAGCACGGGCACGCCGGTGGCCGCCACCGCCTCGACCGTGCGGAACACGTCAGCCACCCGCACCCCGGCGCTCAGCGCCCGGTGCACGGCCTCCTGGATCACCGGCCCGTCCATCAGCGGATCGGAGTACGGCAGCCCGATCTCCACGATGTCAGCGCCAGCCCGCGCCATGGCTGTGGCCGCCGCGATCGCCGCGTCGACCGAGGGGAAGCCCGCCGGCAGGTAACCGATCAGCGCCGCCCGCCGGTCAGCCGCCGCCCGTGCGAACGCGGCGCCGACCTGGCCTTCCCGCTCGCCTGCGGGCGACTCGCTCGCGCTCGGCTGGCCTTCGGCTCGCTCGCGCAGGTTCCCGCTCACGGATCGCCCTCCGCGCCGAGGTGGCCGAACCAGCGAGCGGCGATGTCGACGTCCTTATCGCCGCGCCCGGACAAGCTGACGAGCAAGATCGCGCCGGGGCCGAGTTCGCTGGCCACGGCGAGCGCGCCTGCCAGCGCGTGCGCGGACTCAATCGCCGGGATGATGCCCTCAGCGCGGCACAGCAGCGAGAACGCAGCCATCGCCTCGGCGTCGGTCACGGCGCGATAGCTGGCCCGGCCGACCTCACGGAGCCAGGCGTGCTCGGGGCCGACGCCCGGGTAGTCAAGGCCCGCCGAGATCGAGTGGGTCGGCAACGTCTGGCCGTCGCCGTCTTGCAGCAGGTACGTGCGCATTCCGTGGATCACCCCGGGCGAGCCGCCGGACAGCGTGGCCGCGTGCCGGCCCGTGTCCAGCCCGTCACCCGCTGCCTCGCATCCGATCAGCCGCACGCCCGGGTCCTCGATAAAGGGATGAAAAGCCCCGATCGCGTTCGATCCGCCACCCACGCACGCGACCACGGCGTCGGGGAGCCGTCCGGCCGCGACCAGCATCTGATCTCTTGCCTCGGCTCCTATGACCCGTTGGAAATCCCGCACCATCATCGGGAAGGGATGCGGGCCCATGACCGATCCAACGCAGTAGTGGGTGGTTGCCGCGGTGGCGACCCAGTCGCGGAACGTCTCGTTGATCGCGTCCTTGAGCGTCCGGCTGCCGGTCGCGACGGGCACCACCTGGGCGCCGAGCATCCGCATCCTCGCGACGTTGAGCGCCTGCCTGCGGGTGTCCTCCTCGCCCATGTAGACGACGCAGTCCAGGCCGAGCAGGGCGGCGGCGGTCGCGGTCGCGACGCCGTGCTGGCCAGCCCCGGTCTCTGCGATGATCCTTGACTTGCCCATCCGCTTGGTGAGCAGCGCCTGGCCGAGGACGTTGTTGATCTTGTGAGAGCCCGTGTGGGCAAGATCCTCGCGCTTGGCGAACACCCGGCAACCAGCGGCGCCGGTGGCCTGCCCGGCGAACCTGGGCAGCTCGGTCAGCGGCGTGGGCCGGCCGGCATAGTCCCGCAGCAGGGCGGCGAGGTCCGCCTGGAAGCCCGGGTCGGCACTGGCCGACTCGTAGGCCACGGTCAGTTCCTCGATCGCCGACATCAGCGCCTCGGGCGCGTGCCGCCCGCCGAAGGGCCCGAAGTGCCCGGTCGGGTCGGGCAGGGCTGCGCATGGCAGGGCTGAGCCGGGCAGGACTGAGCCTGGCAGGGCTGGATCTGGTGCTGCCTGGCCGGGCCTGGTCGCGTCTTGCGCCACTGGGCTCAGGTTCACGCGCCGCCGCCACGGTCGCTGCGCAGGGCCGGGTGCGACCCGGCCGTGACCAGGTCGGCTACCGCCGATCGCGGATCCTTGCCGACCACGAGGCTCTCGCCGACGAGCACGGCGTCCGCGCCAGCGGCAGCGTACGCGAGCAGGTCATGCGGTCCGCGTACGCCGGATTCGGCGATCTTGACGACATCGTCCGGGATCTTCGGCGCCAGCTGGCCGAAGATCGACCGGTCCACCTCGAGGGTCGCCAGGTTACGCGCGTTCACGCCGATCACCTGGGCGCCAGCGTCGAGCGCTCGGCTCAGCTCGGGCTCCGAGTGCACCTCGACGAGGGGCAAGAGGCCGATCGACCCGGCTCGCTCCACGAGCGAGACCAGGGCGTTCTGTTCCAGGGCGGCCACGATGAGCAGCGCCATGTCCGCTCCGTAGGCCCGCGCCTCCCATAGCTGGTACGAACTGATCACGAAGTCCTTGCGTAGCAACGGCACCTGCACGACGTCCCTGACCGCCGCCAGGTCGTCGAGGCTCCCGCCGAACCTGCGCCCCTCGGTCAGCACGCTGATCACGCTCGCGCCGCCGGCCTCATAGTCGATCGCCAGCGCCGCCGGGTCAGCGATCGCAGCCATCGCGCCCTTGGACGGGCTCGCGCGCTTGACCTCGGCGATCACCGCGACGCCGTCGGCACGCAGCACCGCCAGCGCATCTCGCGGCGGCGATGCCTTGCTCGCCGCAGCCTTCAGCTGCTCAAGCGGAGTGACGTCTTGCCGGGCGGCAAGGTCGGCCCGCACGCCGGTGAGAATCTGGTCGAGCACGCTCACGCGGTTCTGCTGCCCCCTCGGGTGGGTTGCCTAGCGTCCCCGATCGTACCGAGGGAGATTTCGCCCTCAGCCGTCACCCCTGCGCTGGCAGTCGCTGAATGAGATTAGGCGGTTCCGCAGCGTGGCTCAGCATACGTCCTGACCGGGCCCGGGCGGCCTAAGCCAGTTGCGTGCTGCCGAGGGGTCCGTCCAGCTGCATGGGCTAGAACGCAAGTCTCAGGCATCCTCGTCGCCTGGCCAGCTGGTCGGGTCCGCGCCCGCGCTCAGGGACTCCCACATGCCCGAGCCGGACGAGGCGACAGGGGCTGGCCTCGCGCGGTTCTGAGCCGTCCCCGTGGCCGCTGCGGGCGCCGGGCCATACTTGCCCGACATCACGGGCAACCGGTGCGCGCGGATCGCGATCGTGATCGCGATCACTAGCAGCGACACCGCTCCGGCAAGTATCAGCTCGCGCCAGCCGGTAGCTTGCGGCAGCACGTGAGCGGGCAGGCCGGTCACTGGCTCCACGGTCGACCCGGCGGCGGTGCCGGCGGTCACCGAGCCTGCCCCGGTACTGCTGACCGGCGACGCGGCGTCCCGCGCCGCGGCGGCGAGCGCGTCGGCGCGGGACACGCCCTCGATTGCGAACAGCCCGATCGCCACCGCGATCGCGGCGGTTACCAGCGCCACGATCCTGCGCAGCAGGCGCCGGGTGGCGACGACCGCCGCGAGGCTGGCCAGCGCCGCGACCGCGAGCGCGGCGACCGCGGGCTGCAGATCGCCGAACCGGAGCGCCACGACGGTAGCTGGCAACGGACGCGGCGCGAGAACGATCACGCGCGCCGCGAGCTGCCTGGTGCCGAGCAGCACCAGCCCGGTGGCAGCGACGCCAGCCAGCATCAGCCAGGTGAACTCGCGCCGGGCCGTGCTGGCCAGGGGTAGCGCCCCCACGGAAACCCCCGCGGCTGATCGCGGCCTGGCTCCCGCGCTTGGGCTCGGGTTCGTCATGCTGGTCTTCCCGCTCGCGCCTTCGGCTCGATCGCTGGTCTTCCCGTCTTCCCGCTCGCCTTCGGCTCGCTCGCGCAGGCCGGCGGATCGGGTTGTCTTGCCGAACCTACCGCGCCCTTGCGCCTGTTCCGGCTCCGGGGGTCGGACCCAGGGGCGGGCACAGGCGAGCCGAAAACATCGGCGCGTAGCAGTGGCCTACCATCGAGTAGTGACTTATGCCCGAGATGAGCGGCGCGCGCTTTGCGCGCTGCTTGACGAGACCGGCCCGGACGCGCCGACGCTGTGCGCGGGCTGGCGCACCGCTGACCTTGCCGCTCACCTCGTGCTGCGTGAGCGCAGGCCGGATGCGGCCCTTGGCGTGATCGGCGGTCCCCTGGCCTGGTACACCCGGCGGGTGCAGCAGGGCCTCAAGGCGCGCACCGGCTACCGGCAGCTCGTCCAGGCGATCAGGACTGGCCCGCCCAGGCTGTCGCCGTTCGCGATCCCAGGCGTCGATCAGCGAGCCAACTTCGCCGAGTACTTCGTGCACCACGAGGACGTGCGGCGGGCGCAGCAGGGCTGGCAGCCGCGAGAGCTTGATCACCCGCTGGCCGACGTGGTCTGGGCGCAGCTCTCCATGGCCAAGATGATGCTGCGCAAGGTACCGGTCGGCATCGAGTTCGCCAGGGATGACGTGCAAGATCCCGGCACCGACAGGCACCGGCTGCGGATGACTGTCCGGCCGCGGACGCCCGTCGTGACCGTCGTGGGAGCGCCAGCGGAACTGCTCATGTGGACCTTCGGCCGGACCAGGGCTGCCCGGGTCAGGATTGAGGGCGCCGAGGCCGACGTCGCGGCGCTCAGCCGGGCTCACTAGCGGCCCCTAGGCTTGGGCTGGCACGCGTGAGCGGGAAGGGGAAAATGGCATGGCGGATATTCTCGGCATCGACATCGGCGGGACCGGCGTCAAGGCCGCGCCGGTAGACGTGGCGACCGGCAGGCTGACCGCCGAGCGAGCGAAACTGGCGACCCCGCACCCGGCCACGCCGGACGCGGTTGCCGCCGTGGTGCGAGACCTGGTCAACGACTTCGGCTGGACTGGCCAGGCCGGGGTCACCTTCCCCGGCGTGGTGACCAGCGGCGTCGTCCGCACCGCGGCCAACCTGGATCCGAGCTGGCTGCACATGGACGCCGAGGACCTGCTCGGCACCGCCACCGGCCTGACCGTCAAGGTGCTCAACGACGCCGACGCGGCGGGCGTGGCCGAGATGAAGTTCGGCGCCGGCGTTGGCGAGCGCGGCACGGTCCTGATGCTGACGCTAGGCACGGGCATCGGCAGCGCGCTGTTCTACGACGGGATCCTGGTACCCAACACCGAGTTCGGTCACATCGAGATCGGCGGCAAGGATGCCGAGAAGCGCGCGTCTGAGCACGCAAGGGAGACCGAGGACCTGAGCTGGGGCAAGTGGGCTGGCCGGGTGGACGCCTACCTGGACAAGATGGAGGCGCTGCTCTCCCCCGAGCTGATCATCATCGGCGGCGGCATCAGCAAGCGCTCAGACAAGTTCTTGCCCAAGCTGAGCCCGCTGCGCGCCCGGATCGTGCCAGCGACGCTGCTCAACGACGCGGGCATCGTCGGCGCGGCCATGGCCGTGACGCAGTGAGTCAGCTTCCTGCGTCAGTGGCCTATCCCCAGCAGCGCGGGCAGCCCGGCGATCGATTCGATCACGTGCGTCGCCCCGGCCCTCGTTAGCTCATCCGCGCTGCCCGTGCCGGTCAGCACGCCAGCCACCAGCCCGGCGCCGGCCCGCAGCCGGACTCGACGTCGCTCGCCGTGTCGCCGGCCACCGCGAGCTCAGTCACTGCTCCGCCGCGCAGGCGCAGCAGCGCGGTCAGCGGCAGGTCCGGCCAGGGCCGCCCGCGGCCCGCGTCAGCCGGCGACAGCGCCAGGTCTATCAGCGGACGCCAGCCGAGGGCGTCGAGCAGGACATCTCGGGTCACCGGCGAGAATCCGGTCGCCAGGCAGATCTTGACTCCGCCGGCGCGCAGCGCCACCAGCGTCTCGGTCGCGCCCGGCAACGGCGCAACCGCGCCCGCCCGCACGGCCGAGGCGTAGTGCAGCTCGAACGCGCTGTTGGCCGCCTGGGCCGCCGCCTCGGCGCCCAGGATGCGCCGGAACACCTCGATCTTGGACTGCCCCATTGTCTCGCGGACGATCTGCTCGGCTCGCTCGTATCCGGGCTGCCCGGGGCCGAGCCCCGCATCCTGCAACGCCCGCGTGAACGCCGCGAGCACGCTGCCGTCGTCGGCGACCGTGGTGCCCGCCATGTCCAGGCAGGCGACGCTGATCGGCAGCATCTGGCCAGGCACGCGGTGCCTCCTCGGGCGTCGGCGCGGATTCAGCCGAGCGGCGCGCTCGGCACGCGCAGCGCGGACATCATCGCCAGCCCGCCAGCCAGCAGGCACGCCGTCAGCGGCCAGAACACGATCGCCGGCCAGAGCAGTTGCGACGTGTCACCGCCGAGCACGAGCGGCGCGTGCAGCAGCGTGCCAGAACGGGCGACCGCGAGCTGGTTGTTGAATTGCGCCAGTCCCCAGTTCTGGCCGAGCCAGCGGGCCACCAGGCCGGCGATGACGCTGCCAGCGAGCACGGCGGCCATCGGAACCGGCCCGTACCGCCGGATCGCCAGCAGGTAGCCGAGCAGGCCGATGACGAGGCCGCCGATCGCGCCGATCAGGCAGTAGCAGGCGTCCCCCGCGATGAACGCGGTGGTCTCGGGATTGACGACGTACGCCTCGCCGTGGCCCACGGCCACGTAGACCGCGCGGGGCGCGAACTGCGCCCAGACGGCGCCGCCGGCCAGGCCGACGAGCGCGCTGCCGATCACGATCGCGGCGAACACGAGCGAAAGCTCGGCGGGTGACGCCCGGCGGTCACCGAAGCTCTCGGGCGCTCGCCCGGGCGGCACTGGCCAGTACGAAGGCTCGCTCATCATTGACATATTGTCGATTAGCGTACGTGACCTGGCCGACGGCCGGGACGGCGGGCGACGGGGTCAGGGGCGCAGCGAGGTCTCCGGCTTGCGCCGCTCCACCTCGGCATCGAGAACGGCCTGATAGGCGGCGCTGACCGCGGCCCGGTCGGCTTCCTCGCCAACGGTGGCCGCGCTCAGCCGCTGGATCATCGCGGCCTGGTCAAGCAGCAGCGCGCGGTCGGCCGGGGTGGTCGCGCGTTGCATGATCTTGGCGAGCGCGTCAAGCTGGCGGATCATGATCGCCGGCATGCCCTGACCGGATTGCCTGATCTTCTCGAACGAGCGCTGGACCAGCCGTTCGTACGTCGGCTCGGTGGTGATCACGCGGATGGCGTCGGCCTCGTCACGGTAGACGTGCTGCGGGCTCCAGGCGCCCGTGACCTTGTACAAGCTGTCACCGATCCAGTCAATGCAGGTCATTGCCGTGAACGTGTCGTTGACTGCGGCAGAAAGCGCGCGGAGCGCGATCTCGACCAGCTGATCGAGCCCGAAGGAAACGTCCTGCACGAGCGTGCGGTAAGGCCCGGTCACGTGCGACCTGCCTAGCTGACGGGCGACCAGGTCGGCTCGGTCGGCTGGCCAGACCGTCGCGTAGGGGTGCCCCTGGACCAGGAAGTGGCCCGGCCGGTACGTCATGTGGATCACCACGTCGGCGCTTGACGCGATCCTGATCAGCGTCCGCCGGTGAATGAACTGAAGGTAGCCGCTGCGGGGCGCCGCGACCGTGCCCCCTGGCCCCGGCAGCGCGGCCAGCGCCGCCGCCACCGTAGGCGCTCCGGCGCTCGCGGCCGTGTTGGCAACCTGGGTCGCGATGGCGCGCGAGAGATCGCCGGCGATGCCGGCGATGACGTGCGGCAACTGGATCTGCGTCGCGACATGGTGGATGAAGTAGATCAGCACGCCGAGGTCCACCACGAGCAGCGCCAGCGTGACCGTGATCGAGATGTGCGGCACGAAGTTGCCCCGGCTCTGCTGGCCGATCGCCCCGAGCGTGAAGATCGCGTACATGAACGTGCCGACGAAGGTGCCGAGGGTGACCTGGGTGCCAGGGTCGCGGATGAAGTTGCGCAGCATCCGCGGGCCGAACTGGGTCGAGGTGAGAGTGAGCGCGACGATCACGATGGAGAAGACGACGCCCACCACCGTGATGATGGCCGCCGCGACCGTGGTGAGGATCTGCCGGGCAGGATCGGGCCCGCCGGACAGCGCCCAGGATGGAACCGCGAAGTCGCCGTGAAACGCCGCCCGGTCGAGCGTGTAGGTGATGACGAACAAGATGCCCGCGGCGATCACCTCGGCGACGGGCACGAACCACAGGTTCGTGCGCAGCTCCTCGCGCAGCGACTCCGCGTCGAGCCTGCGCCACCGGCTGATCGGCTTCACTGATGGCTCACTCGGATGAACACGCCGGCCAGCCCTTCGACGTCGGTCAATCGCCACGCGCCGACCAGGCTTCCCGGCTCACCTGACAAGATCCTAACAAGACCCGATGTCGCTGTGGCGCTAGTCCGCTCGCGCCGGCCCGCCGTCAGCCGATGCAGGCCGGGCCGAGCAGTTGCTTCAGGTCGGCGACAAGCGACGGCGACGGCTGCACCCGGTGCTTGTCGTCAAGGCGCACCACCTTGGTCCTCGCCCCGCTCAGCAGCCGCAGGTGCACCTGGATCGAACCCTGGTGCGTGCGCAGGACCTCGCGCAGCCGGTCGATCACGGGCGGCACGCAGCGAGCCTCGGGGATGGACACCACGAAAGGGCCGGTGTCACCGTCCGGCAGGTCTGGCGTCCGCACCTCCATCGCCACCAGCTTGGGCACCTCCTCGCGCCGGTCCAGCCGCCCCTTGACCACCACGATCGCGTCATCGATCACCAGGTGCATGCAGGCCTGATAGGTCGCGGGGAAGAACAGCACCTCGATCGCGCCTTCGAGGTCTTCGAGCGTGGCGGCCGCCCACGTGCTGCCCTGCCTGGTCACCTTGCGCTGGACGCCGGACAAGATGCCGCCGAGCGTGACCACCTGGCTGTCGGCGCGCTCGCGGGCGCCCCGCTCCGGTTCGTCGGCTGCGCCAAGGAGCTGCGCGACCGAGCAGTCAGTCTCCGCCGCGAGCACGTGCTCGATGCCGAGCAGCGGGTGGTCGGACACGTACAGGCCGAGCATCTCGCGCTCGAAGCCGAGCAGCGTCGACTTCTCCCACTCCCCCTCGGGCACTCGCTGGTCGAGGATGGTCTCGTTGGCGGCGTCGTTTTCCTCGAGGTCGAAGAGTGAGTACTGACCTGCTTCGGCCTTACGCTTGGGCTCGATCTCCGCGTCAATCGCCTGCTCGTGGATCATCAGCAGGCCACGGCGCGGATGGCCAAGCGAGTCGAACGCGCCAGCCTTGATCAGCGACTCGACCACCCGCTTGTTGCAGACGTTGACAGGCACCTTGCGCAGGAAGTCAAAGAAGCTGGTGAACGCGCCCTTGGCTAGCCTCGCGGTGACGATCGACTCGACCACGGCCGTCCCGACGTTGCGCACCGCGGCCATGCCGAACCTGATGTCATTCCCGACCGGGGTGAAGATCGCGTTGGACGCGTTGACGTCCGGCGGCAGCACCTTGATGCCCATCCGGCGGCACTCGGCCAGGTACAGGGCCGACTTGTCCTTGTCCCCGGCCACGGAGGTCAGCAGGCCCGCCATGTACTCGGCAGGGAAGTTGGCCTTGAGGTAGGCGGTCCAGTAGGCGACCAGCGCGTACCCGGCAGCGTGCGCCTTGTTGAACGCGTACCCGGAGAACGGGACCATCACGTCCCAGATCGTCCTGATGGCCCCGTCGGAATAGCCGTTCGCCTTCATGCCGGCCGCGAACGGCTCGTACTCCTTGTCCAGGATCTCCTTCTTCTTCTTGCCCATGGCCCGGCGCAGCAGGTCAGCCTTCCCTGGCGAGTAGCCGGCCAGCTTCTGCGCGGCGAACATCACGTCCTCCTGGTAGACCAGCAGGCCGTAACTCTCGCCGAGGATGTCCTCAAGCGGCTCCGCCAGCTCAGGGTGGATCGGCGTCACCGGGGCGCGGCCGGTCTTGCGGTCGGCATAGACCGGGGCGCTTGCCATCGGGCCCGGCCGGTATAGCGCGTTCACCGCGGAGATGTCGCCGAACTTGTCCGCGCGCATGGCCCGCAGCAGCGCCCGCATCGGGCCGCCCTCCATCTGGAAGACGCCTAGCGTGTCGCCGCGCGCGAACAACTCGTAGGTGGGCTTGTCGTCCAGCGCCAGGTGGTCGAGGTCGACGTCGATGCCGCGGTTGGCCTTGATCCCAGCCACCGCGTCCTCCAAGATGGTGAGGTTCCGCAGGCCGAGGAAGTCCATCTTGAGCAGGCCGATGTCCTCGCAGGCCGGGTAGTCGAACTGAGTGATGATCGCCCCGTCGGCCTCACGCCGCCAGACCGGGATGTGATCCATCAGCGGCTCGGAGCTCATGATCACCCCCGCCGCGTGCACGCCGGGCTGGCGGATCAGCCCCTCAAGCCCGCGGGCGGTGTCGATCACCTGGCGCACCTCGGGCTCGGCCTCGTATGTCGCGCGCAACTCGGCGGCCTCGCCGTAGCGCGGGTGGTCGGTATCGAAGATCGCGGACAGCGCGATGTCCTTGCCGAGCACCGCAGGCGGGAACGCCTTCGTGACCCGGTCGCCGAGCGCGTAAGGGAAGCCGAGCACCCGGGCCGAGTCCTTCACGGCTGCCTTGGCTTTGATGGTCCCGTAGGTGATGATCTGCGCAACCCGGTCCTCGCCGTACTTCTTGGTCACGTACCGTATGACATCGCCCCGCCGGCGCTCATCGAAGTCGACGTCAATGTCAGGCATCGAGACGCGCTCGGGGTTGAGGAAGCGCTCGAACACCAGCCCATGGCGGATCGGGTCCAGGTCGGTGATGCCGAGCGCGTACGACACGATCGAGCCGCCCGCCGAGCCGCGGCACGGCCCCACCCTGATGCCGTTGCGCTTGGCCCACATGATGAAGTCGGCGACGACCAGGAAGTACGAGCAAAAGCCCATCGTCTCGATGAC
>JASIBM010000111.1 GCA_030045175.1 Streptosporangiaceae bacterium
CTGCCTCCTTAACGGTGACCTCGATGAAAGGTGCAGGGTCCTGGGTCCCGTATGCCCACTCTTTCCACCGGAGCAGGCCAACCTGTTCCATCAGCTCGGGCCGATCGGCAAGTGACTCGACACGAAGGTCCGTCATCCCACGACCGCGCGCGCGTCGTCATCAGCGAGCGGTTCAGCCAGATGAGCCGCCGTCACGCTCACGGAACAGGTCACCGCACGTCAAGCCCGGTGACGGCCCTGCCGATGATCATGCGCTGGATCTCCGACGTGCCCTCGAAGATCGTGAAGATCTTGGCGTCCCTGTGCCAGCGCTCGACCGGGTAATCCCTGGTGTAGCCGTTGCCGCCGAGTATCTGGATCGCCTGCTCGGTGACCCGGACCGCGGTCTCGCCGGCCACCAGCTTGGACATCGAGCCCTCCGCGCTCGAGAACTTGCGGCCCGACCTGGCCATCCAGGACGCCCGCCAGGTCAGCAGCCGCGCCGCGTCGACCGAGGCGGCCATGTCGGCCAGCATGAACGCGATCGCCTGGTTCTGCCCGACCGGCCTGCCGAACTGGACCCGCTCGAGCGAGTAGTCCCTGGCGTACTCGAACGCGGCCCTGGCCACCCCGACCGCCATCGCGGCGACCACCGGCCTGGACGCCTCGAACGTCCGCATCGCGGCCTGCTCCCCCGCCGTCCCGCCGTCGGCCACCCTGGCCAGCCTGGCGTCAAGCCTGTCCTTCCCGCCGATCAGGCACCTGCCTGGCACCCGGACGTCGTCGAGCACGACCTCCGCGGTGTGCGAGGCCCGCACGCCGTGCTTGCGGAACTTCTGCCCCTGTGACAGGCCCTTCGTGCCTGGCGGCACGATGAAGCTCGCCTGGCCCCGGCTGCCGAGCGCCGGGTCGACGGAGGCGACGATCACGTGCACGTCGGCGATGCCGCCGTTGGTCGCCCACGCCTTGGTCCCGTTCAGCACCCATTCATCGCTCGCCTGCTGGTAGACCGCCCTGGTCCGGATGGCGCCCACGTCGCTGCCCGCGTCAGGCTCAGACGAGCAGAACGCGCCGAGCTTGACGTCGCCCGGGCTGCCGAACATCTGCGGCAGCCACTCCCCGATCTGCTCGGGTGTGCCGTTGCTGCTCACCGACACCGCGGCCAGGCAACTGCCGGTCAGCGCCAGGCCGATCCCCGCGTCGCCCCAGAAGATCTCCTCGAACGCCACCGGCGTGCCGAGGCCGGTGGGCTCGAACCACTGCTGGGCGAAGAAGTCGATCGAGTAAAGGCCGATCTTGGATGCCTCCTCGATCACCGGCCACGGCGTCTCCTCGCGCTCATCCCACTCGGCGGCGGCCGGCCGGATCACGTTCCTCGCGAACTCGTGCACCCAGTCGCGCATCTGCCTGACGTCATCGGACATGTCAAGGCTGAACTCGGCGCCCGCCTGCGCAGCCTGCTCGTCAACGCTCACGGCTACTCCTCGCGCCCGCACTGTTCCTCGCGCCCGCACTGTTACTCAGGCCGGGCCAGGTTACTCAGGCCGGGCCAGGTTGGCCCTCACCCGCCAGGCCCGAGCGCCTTTTAAGTTACTCAAGAGTAGTATCACCGCGATGCCGCGTCGGCAATCCGCCGCAACCGGTCGATCTCACCCGGCCTGACGTTCGGGTCGCGCATGCGCACGCTCGCCGCCGCCGCCAGGTACGGGCGAAAGTCGCAGCTCACCCGCGCCTCGAACGCGCTGACCACCACGGCGCGCACCTGGCCGGCGATCAGGCGAACCGGCGCGGGCAGCGAGTCGACCTCGGACACCGTCATGATCAGTGACGCGATCGCGACGTCCGCTCCCGGCGGTCCGGCCGAGGCGTTCGACCAGTCGATGACCACTGGCCCGCGCCCGGTCAGCATCACGTTGCCTGGATGCAGGTCCAGGTGCAGGACCTTGTTATGCCTGCCGGTTTCCTGGCTTTCAAAGGGCTGGCGCAAGCCAGCGGGCGCGTCGATGTCGTGCAGCAGGTCGTGCAGCCGCGCCAGCGTCGCGGCGTGGCGCCGCGCGCGCCAGGGGCGCCTGGCCAGGTCGGCCAGCATGTCGCGGCCGCTGAGGCGTTCCATCACCAGGTCGGGGCCGTCGGCGTCGAACACCTCGGGAACCGGATAGCCCGCGTCCCGAAGGAACCGCATCAGGCTCGCCTCGCCGGTCGCGTCGCGGCCACGCCCGGTGGCGCCTGCCCGGTACCTGCGCATGACGCGGCCGGCGTCGAGAGCGTAGACATCGGCGGACCGGCCGGCGCCGATCAGGCGCCCAGGTGACGGCCCGGTGGTCATGCCATGATCTCATCATGGATTACGCCAGCTATCACCACTTGCTCACCGAGCGGCGCGCCAACGGCGTGCTGCTGATCACGATGAACCGGCCCGAGGTGTACAACGCCGCGAATGAGGAGATGCACGGCCAGCTGTCGCGGATCTGGACCGACGTCGCGCGCGACGAGGACACCAGGGTGGCCGTGATCACCGGGGCCGGCAAGGCGTTCTCGGCGGGCGGGGACCTGGCGATGGTGGCCAGGATCGCGGGGAACTACGACCGGGCGACGCAGATGCTCGGCGAGATGAGCGACCTGGTCTACAACATGGTCAACTGCCCCAAGCCGATCGTCTCGGCGATCAACGGGGTGGCGGTGGGGGCAGGCCTGGTGGTCGGGCTGCTCGCCGACATCAGCATCTGCGCCGCCGACGCCAAGCTCGGCGACGGCCACGTCAAGCTGGGCGCGGCGGCCGGCGATCACGCCGCGATCATCTGGCCGCTGCTGTGCGGCATGGCCAAGGCGCGCTATCACCTGCTCACCGGCGAGATGGTGGACGGCGCCGAGGCCGAGCGGATCGGCCTGGTCAGCAAGGTGCTGCCACGCGAGGAGGTGCTAGCGGAGGCGCTGCGGGTGGCCGACGTGCTCGCCACCGGGTCACAGCTCGCGATCAGGCTGACCAAGCGGGCGCTGAACGGCTGGCTGCGCGTCGCCGGGCCGGCCTTTGACCAGTCGGCCGCGTACGAGATGCTCACGTTCATGGGCCCGGACGTGGCCGAGGGCGCCGCCGCGCTGCGCGAGAAGCGCCCGCCCAAGTTCAGCTAGTCGTGCTCGCGGGCGTCGAGGAAGGCATAGATGTCGGCCTCGTCCACGCCGGGGAAGCTGCCCGACGGCAGCGCGGACAAGATGTGCGAGTGCGCTCGCGCGGACGGCCAGGCCATCCCGTCCCAGCGCGCGGCGAGCCTGGCAGGCGGCCGCTGGCAGCACGACGGGTCGGGGCAGTTGGACTTCGTGCGCCTGGTCGTGTCACGGCCGCGGAACCAGCGCGCGTCGTCGAACCTGACGCCCAGCGTGATCGCCGACCCACGCTCGCTGCCCGGGTCGACGGAGGCGACGCACCAGTACGTGCCGGACGGGGTGTCGGAGTACTGGTAGTGCGGGCTGAACCGGTCGGCGGCGGAGAAGATCTGCCGCCCCGACCAGAACCTGCACATCCGCTGGCCCTCGATCGCGCCGGTCGCGTCGGCAGGGAACACCACGCCGTCGTTCTCGTAGGCCTTGTAGATGATGCCGCCAGCGTCGTTGCGCACGAAGTGACACCGCAAGTCCAGGTGGTGGGTGGCCAGGTTGGTGAAGCGGTGCGCGGCCATCTCATAGGACACGGAGAACACGTCCCGCAGGTCCTCGACCGAGAGGTTCTTGTCCTCCCTCGCGTGCCGCAAGAACGCGACGGCGGCGTGCTCGGGCACGAGCACGGCGGCGGCGAAGTAGTTCGCCTGCACCCGCTGCCGCAAGAACTCGGCGAAGTCGGCAGGCGCGCTGTGGCCGAGCACGAAATGCCCCAGGGTTTGCAACAGGACCGCCCGCGGAGTGTGCGTGCCGAGCGACTCCTGGCGCAGGTAGATCCTGCGGTTCCGCAGGTCGGTGACCGACCTGGCCGACCTGGGCAGGTCCTGCACGTACCGGACGGCAAAGCCGTGGTGGCTGACCACCGACAGCAGCATGCCCTGGGAGAGCGCGCCGCCGGAGTACCCGACCGGCGCGAGCGCGCGGGCGGCCGCGCTCTCGACCTCGGCGAAGTAGTTGCCCCGGTCGCGCATCATCGCGCGCAGCTCGGCGTTGGCCACCCTGGCCTCCTCCGGCGTGGCCGTTGGCTTGGCCCGCTGCGTGCGCAGCTCACCGAACAACGCGAGCACGTGCTCGATCGCCTCGCTGGGCACCCGGGGGCCTGGGTGCAGGTAAGGCAGCCCGAGCCCGGCGTAGACCGGGTCACGCTGCGCCCGGTCGAGCTCGATCTCGAGCTGCGCGCGCCGGCTCGGCGCCTCGCGCCGCGTCAGCTCGTCTACGCTCACGCCGAGCGCGCTGGCCAGCGCCTCGATCAGCGACAGCTTCGGCTCGCGCCTGCCGTTCTCGAGCAGCGAGAGCACCGAGGGCGCCCGGCCGACCCGCTTGCCAAGCGCGTCCAGGGTCAGGCCCCTGGCGCGGCGGACGTGGCGCAGGCGCTGACCGAACAGGTGTACGTCTAGTCCTTCGTTGGGGAAGGACGACATTTCTTTCTCGACGAAACTTGTCACATCTTCAGGTTAGCCGAAGATCTTAACTTTTTCACTGAGGCAGGCCTGGCGCGCGCGGCACGGTCACCGCGACGCTGGGAGAACGGGACGCATTCGCATCACTCGTCACTCGCATCTGGAGGTTCACGTGGGTATCAGCTTCGACGACCAGGTCACCACGCTGCGGCTGAGCTGGGCAGCCGATCAGCGGTGGGCGGGCATCGAGCGGACCTACACCGCCGCCGACGTGGTCAGGCTGCGCGGCTCGGTGCAAGAAGAGCACACCCTGGCCCGGCTCGGAGCCGAGCGGCTGTGGTCCTTGCTGCAGACCGAGGACTACGTCAGCTCCCTCGGCGCGCTGACAGGCAACCAGGCGGTGCAGCAGGTGCGGGCCGGGCTCAAGGCCATCTACCTGTCTGGCTGGCAGGTCGCGGCGGACGCGAACCTCGCCGCCCAGACCTATCCGGACCAGAGCCTGTACCCGGTGAACTCCGTCCCGCAGGTGGTGCGCAGGATCAACAACGCCCTGCTGCGAGCCGACCAGATCACCTGGGCCGAGTCCGGCGGCACCGCCAGGTCCAGCGCCCCGTACTGGCTGGCGCCGATCGTGGCCGACGCTGAGGCCGGGTTCGGCGGGGTGCTCAACGCGTTCGAGCTGATGAAGTCGATGATCGCGGCCGGGGCCGCGGGCGTGCACTGGGAGGACCAGCTCGCGTCCGAGAAGAAGTGCGGTCACCTCGGCGGCAAGGTGCTCGTCCCGACCGGCCAGCACATAAAGACGCTGACCGCGGCCAGGCTGGCCGCCGACGTCTGCGGCGTGCCCTCGCTGATCGTCGCGAGGACCGACGCCCAGGCCGCGAAGCTGATCACCAGCGACGTCGACGAGCGGGACCAGCCGTTCGTGACCGGCGAGCGGACCGCCGAGGGCTTCTTCCGCGTTCGCGGCGGCATCGGCGCGTGCGTGGCGCGCGGCCTGGCCTACGCTCCCTACTCCGACCTGCTCTGGATGGAGACCTCGACGCCGGACCTGGCGGTCGCCGCCGAGTTCGCCGAGGCGATCAAGTCGGTCTACCCGGACCAGATGCTGGCCTACAACTGCTTGCCGTCGTTCAACTGGCGGGCGAACCTGGACGACGCCACCATCGCGAAGTTCCAGCGCGAGCTCGGGGCCATGGGGTACAAGTTCCAGTTCATCACCCTGGCCGGGTTCCACGCGCTCAACCACTCGATGTTCGCGCTCGCGCGCGGGTACGCGGAGGAGGGCATGTCGGCCTACGTCCGGCTCCAGGACGCGGAGTTCGCGGCTGAGGCGGAAGGCTACACGGCGACCAGGCACCAGCGCGAGGTCGGCACCGGCTACTTTGACCTGGTCACCTCGGCCATCAACCCGGACGCGTCGACCACGGCGCTGGCCGGCTCCACCGAGGCCGCCCAGTTCGCCGCCGCGCACCACTGAGCGCGCCGGCCGCCCCGGAGCGCGTACCCGCGTTACGCCGCGGTACCCCGCCGGAACGGTGCGGTATCCCGCCGGCACGCGCGGTACGCAGGCCACCGCGGAGCGATAACGTGGTGCCCTTACTGCTGCCGTGACGGCAGTAAGGGCACCACCTTGCTGCTGGCCACGCCGGACCGTGGCGCCCGGCGCGCCCGCCGGGCCCGCCGGGCGCGGCAAAACGAGCATTCCGGTCACTTGGCCCCGCGACTGCCTGCCTGGCACGACCCTGGCCGAGCGAGCTTCGTCCCATGGGTCACTTGGCTCTCTCACGCCACAGACCTTGATCGTTCTCGCCGGATGAATGGCGGATCGGTCCGGTCGTTCCGGGTGAGTGGCACATTCATCAGGACGGCAGCAGGACGGCGGCAGCACGGCATTCGGGGTGAAAGGGGTGATAGTGATGAAACGGTTCTGGCTGCTGGGTGGCTCGGCGGGACCGCGCCGTGACGGCGACCTCCGCTGGTAGCCTCCGGGCATGGGACATCCTCCGCCCGGCCAGGGTGACGACCCGGTCATCGACGAGGAGGCGGCCCGCGCCGAGATCGGCCGGCTGGCCAATCTCCCGGCGGCAGAACTGGCCATCGAGGTGATGGACGCGTTCGGCGCCGACGGACCAGGCCGGGCGAATGATCTCCCCGGGCTCACCCAGGAGGAGATCACCGGCTGGCTGCTTCGCGACTACGCGTGCGGCCAGCGGCTGCGGCCGCTGCTGCGCTCGGCCGTCCGCCGGGCCTGCAGGGTCCTGGCGCAGGCCGGGATGGTCAAGCGGGGCAGCCGGGGCTACGCCGTGAGCTCCAGCGGCGAGGTGGACCGGCCCGTCGAGGTGCTGACGCCGACAGCCAAGGGCGCCAGCGCGCTCTCGCGGGATGGGGTCGCACCGATGGTGCTCAGGTTCGCGATGTCAACCCTGCGTGCCGCGACAGGGGATCCTGACCCCCGCGTTCCCTGGCCTGATGATTCGCCCCTTTGGGGCGACAGCGACGTTGGCGACGATCCGCCCTGGGACATGTCACGCCGGGGCGACAGCTAGCGGGCAGCTTGCCTTGGGTCGCGCTCGCGCCAGCAGAACTTCCCGCTGGGGCCGCTAAGGCACCAGGCCGAGCTCGTAGGGGACGTCGATGTCGTCGTCGTCGTAGTCGTCATCCTCGGACTCGGCGCGGCGCCACCTCGACGGCACGAACAGGGGGATGATCATGGCCGCGCCGATCAGGGCGAGCGCGCCGCTGGTGAGCAGGCCGGCGAATCCGGCCGCGAAGTGGCTGCCAGCCATCGGCACGTAGGTCAGCGCGTGCCTGCCGCGCATGACAGCCAGGCCCGACCAGCCGAGCAGGGCGAGGCCAGGCAATCCGGTGCCAAGCGGCGACGCGCGCGGCACCAGCAACGCCATGCCGAGCAGCAAGCCCGCGCCGAGCAACGCGGCCAGCGGGACGAGATTGGACACCGATCCGAGGGCGCTCAGGCTAAGGCCGGTCGCCGACCGGCCGAGGGTGCTGATCCGCCAGATGCCGAGCCCGGCTCCGAAGAACAACGCGGCCGACACGGCCAGGGCGAGCATCAAACCGAGCAAGTGCCGCATTTGCCTCAATCCTCCGATCGATAAACGTTCCGAAGATCTCGCGCAACTCAGCACCCTACCAACCGGCTGTAGCCGTGACCAGCATCTTCAAAAGCTCATAAATCATAAATAGTGAGAAGCCAGCGCGACGCGCAGCCGGTTCAGCGGCTCGGCCAGCTCGTACGTGACGTAGGCGTCGCGCTGGATCAGCCTGAGCTTGGCGCCGCGGGCACCGGGCGGCAGGCGGTAATCGTCGGGCACGTGCCGCGCGAACTCGGCGTGCATCCGGTGAAAGAACCGCCTCCGCTCGCCTCGCGGCACCAGTCCAGGCAGGCCGAACGGCCCTATCCCGGATCCGCCGGCCGCAAGCACGCTGGCGTAGTGCATGATCGCGCGCTCGAACACGGCCGAGCGCACCGCCGCGGTGACCACCGGATCGCCCGCGGCAGCCCGCTTGCCGAGCATGTCGAACACCTGCGCGTAGGCATCGAACACGGCCAGGTGGCCGGTGCTCGTCGTGGCCATGAACGACCCGCGCCTTGACCTGCGATAGCTGTAGCACACCTCGCCGAGCGCGCTAAGCCGGCCCGCGAGCAGCGCGGCGCACGTCACGGGGATGTCCTCGTGAATGCCCGGCCGGAACGGCTCATTCAGCCCGATCAGGAACTCGCGCCTGAACAGCTTGCTCCACGACGTCATGGTCAGGTTGATCACGCCGGGCGCTTCAGCGAGCGTGAAGCGGCCCGCCGGCGCCGCGCGCAGCAAGCCCGCGCCGGCGCTCGGCCTGGTGCGGCCATCGGGAAAGAGCTCCTGATAGTCGATCAGCAGCAGGTCGGGCTGGTCTCGCGCCAGCGCGCCCGCAACCCTGCCGATCGCCCCGGCCGGAAGCAGGTCGTCGCCGTCGACGAACCAGACGTAGTCACCCGACGCCCGCGCGAGGCCGGCGTTCCTGGCGTTACCGGGGCCGCGGTTGCGATCGCAGTGGATCACCGTCAGCCGCGGGTCGGCCTTGGCGCGCTCGTCGAGCAGCTCACCGCAGCCGTCTGGCGACGCGTCGTCGACCGCGATCACCTCGACGTCCTGGCGCTGGCCATCCAGGGGGGGCACAGCACCGCCCGGGGGCACCCCGGACCCCGATGGCCCGTAGCCCCCCGCGGCGCCGAGCACCGAGTCCAGGCAGCCGACCAGGTAAGCGCGCACGCCGTACACCGGCAGCACGACGCTGATCAGCATGAGTCAGCCGGAGTGGTCGCGCCCGGCCGCGACGGCGGCGGGCTCCCCGGCGGGCGCCTCGGGCTGGTCCACGGTCAGCTTGGAAGGCCACCAGTTCCATCTGCCGAGCAGCACCACGGTCGACGGCACGAGCAGCGTGCGCACCAGGAACGTGTCCATCAAGATGCCGAGCGCCAGCCCGATCCCGAGGTCGAGGATCTGGCTGCTGCCGTTCGGGCCGGTCCCGCCCTCCACCCCCAGCACCAGGAAGGTCCCGGCCAGCACCAGGCCAGCCGACGTGACCGTGGTGCCCGTGAGGCCCACCGCACGGGCGACCGCCTGGCGCAGTGGCAGCTTGTGCGCCTCCTCCCTGATCCGCGTCATCACCAAGATGTTGTAGTCCTCGCCGAGCGCGAGCAGGAATATGAACATCAGGAAGGGCAGGAAGAAGACCAGCCCCCCGGTGCCCCCGATCTTGATGAACAACAGCACCGACAGCCCGAGCGCCGCCAGGTAGGAGACGCCTACCGAGGCGATCAGGTAAAGCGGCGCGATCAGGCTGCGCAGCACGATGGCAAGCAGCAAGCCGATCACGAGGATCGCGATCGGGATGATCCTCTTCAGGTCGCTGGTGGAGATGCTGCTGATGTCATGGAGCGCGGGAGCCTCTCCGATGACTCCCGAGGCCGTCGCGTGGGTGGCGGCGGCTACCTCCGTGGTCTTCGCGCGGATCGCGGGCACCGCGTTCAGCGCCGCCGTGCTGCCAGGATCGCCCGCGGCGAGGCCGACAGAGAACTGCACGGTGCGCCCGTTCAGGCTGACGAAGTTCCCTGTGGCGCGGTAGAGCTGGTAGGCGAACGCCGGCACCTTGCTTGCCGGCCCCTTGATGCCGGGCCTGGGCACGGGCGGCAGCGCCTTGGCCGGCCCGAGCACGTGGTAAAGCTCCAGGAACTGCACTGGCTTCAAGGTCACCACGCCGACCGGGTTGAGCGGCCCGGCCACCTTGGTGAACAGGCTGCTCGCCCGGAGCTGGTCCGTCGCGGTCGCCAGCACGGCCGGGTCGTCCCAGACCGGCTTGGCGAACCTGAAGACCAGGTCGGTCGGATTTGACGATGACTGCGGGAAGTACTTCGTGAGCAGCGCCTGCCCGGCGGCCGAGTCGCTGCCGGGCGGCGGCGCGGTGTTGCCGCCGAACCCCCCGGCGGTGTAGCCGGTCACGCCGACGGCAAGGGCGCCGAAGAAGATCAGGCCGACCAGCAGGGTGGGGACCGGGTACCTGACGATGCGGCCTGCGACCTTGCCCCAGATCCCAGTCTTGGCCGCGCCCTGGATGTCCAAGGGAATCAGCTTCGGCCGGCCAAACCACTGGTTGAATAGCGTGCGCTTGACCGCGAGCAGCGAGAGCCTGATCGACAGCAGCGCGGGCAGCAGCGTGAGCGCCGCCACCAGGGTCACGGCGATGGCGATCGCGAACGGGAAGCCGAGGTCGGCGTAGAACGCGAAGCTGGCGAGCAGCAAGGTCAGCACCGCGGCGATGACCGTGGCCGCGGAGAAGGTGATGGACTCCCCGACCCTGGTGACCGCGGTGACGATCGCGCCGCGCGCGGATTCTCGCGGCGCGCGCAGGTCACTCCAGACGGCGCGGCCGAGCCCGCCTGCCGCCGCCACATCGGCGGGGCCGCCGTCGTAGCTGGAACTTCGCAGTTGCTCCCGGACCCTGAACACCAGGAACAGGCCGTAGTCGGTGCCGGCTCCGAGCACGAGCACGATCATCAGCAACTGGGCGATCGGGGAGACCTGGAGGCCATGATGGGCGGCCTCGGCGACCAGTGGTCCGGAGATGAGCACCGACATGAACGCCGGGATCAGCGTGGTGAGGGCCAGCGTCAGCGACCGGAAGATCAGGACAAGCAGCACGATGATGAAGAGCGCGGAGATGTCCTGGATCCTGTTGCCCTGGTTGCCGCTGGCCTTCTGCTGGTCTACCTGGGTCGCGAGGTTCCCTGTGACGTGGGCGCTCAGGCCGGCCGGCAGATGGGCCTGCGCGATCTTGGCGCGCAGGTCGTCGATGAGCGTCGTGACCGCGCTCTGATTCCCGCCGCCGCCAAACTGCGAGACGAGCACGAAGGTCTCCTGGGCCTGGCCGCGCACTCCGGGCCGGGCCTGCGAGGTGCCGAGGTTGATCACCTTGTGCACGTACTTAACCGTGCCGAGCTTGCGCTGCAAGGCGCCAAGCGCGGCCATGTCGGCCGGGGTGAGCGGCCCGTTGGCTCGCGCGGCCACGACAGGTACCGGTGCCAGGTTCGCGGTGCCGAACGGCGCGTCGAGCGCGAGTGCCCGCTCGACGGGCGCGTTCGCGGGCAGGAACTTGGTGTTGTTGCTCTGGGTCACGCTGGCCAGGGACGGCAGGTACACGACGGCCACTGTCGCCGCGATAATCCAGGCGAGGGTCATCAGCCAGCGGAATCGAACACTGAACCTGCCCACGCTGCCGAAGATGGCATCAACGCTCATGGTGATGAGCGTACTGGAGGCACGTTTCCAGTTCGTGACCGCACAGTGCTGGACCCCCGGCGGCTGGCCTGGGGGGATGACCCAGGAACCCCCGGCGGCTGGCCCGGGGACGACCCCATACGGCGGTGATTATCTGGCGTTCGGCGGACCACGACGGGCTGGGGTGAATACCCTGCCCATCAGTGCTGGTCGCGAGCAGGCCGCAGGAGCTGGCGTAGCCTTCGGGGACCGAATCAGATGGCAAGTTCTAGGACATGCCGGGGCCGGTGCTGGCGAGTCGGGACGCGGCCAGCCAGACTCATCTTCTGGGGAGGTCTGCGCCTGCGCGGCCAGGTAGCGCGGAAGGAACGCCGATGCAGGAGCTGCGACTCGTCGCAGTGAGCGAGGACGGCAGCTATGCGGTCCTCGTGGTTCCGGGCCGGAGCGGGCGGTTCGCGCTTCCCATCGACGATCGGCTCAGGACCGTGGCGCGTGGCCAGTTCTCCCGGCTCGCTCAGTTCGAGATCGAAGTGGAGAGTCCGTTGCGACCGAAGGAGATCCAGGACCGGATCCGCGCAGGCGAGACCGCCGAGGAAATCGCAGACGCCGCCGGCCTGCCAGTCGACCGAATTCGCAGGTTCGAGGGGCCAGTGCTGGCCGAGAGGGAGTTCCGGGCGACGGAAGCGCAGCGCGCGACCGTGCGCGGTCGCAACGACTCCGGTCCCGGGCCGCGCCTGGGCGACGTGGTGTCGGCGCGCCTTGCCGAGGCCGGCGCTTCGGCCGACGAGGTCGAGTGGGACTCGCGCAAGCGGCAAGACGGCAACTGGCTGGTTCAGCTCGCGTACACGGTGGCCGGGCGGATGCGCGTGGCCGAGTGGGTCTACGACGCCAGGAGCAAGCACGTCACCCCGGCCGATGACGAAGCCGCGCGGCTGTGCCTGGACGAGGCCGACTGGCCAGCGCCTCGCCCGGCCGCCGCGACCACCATGCGGGCTACTGTGACACCGATCGGGTCGCGGGCCGAGGCTGGCCGGCCAGCCAACCGCCTGGCGGCACGTCACCCGGATGTGGCGGTCGCCGCAGGTCACGGGCAACTCCAGCCGGCGGCACCGCTCCAGCCAGGGGCACCGCTCCAGCCAGCGGCACCGCCCCAGCCAGCGGCACTCCCCCAGCCAGCGGCGCTCCCCCAGCCAGCGGCTCTCCCCCAGCCAGCGGCGCCCCCGCAGCCGACGGTGCCGCTTCAGCCGACCGGACGGGACACCCGGGTCGGCCTGGCCAGCGCGTCTGCGCAGGACGCGCCCGACCAGGGCAGCAGCGCCGACCCGCAGCGGGATGCCGCCGAGGCCGGCCAGGCCGCGCGTCCGGCCAAGCGCACGTCGGGCAGCCGGTCGCGCAGGTCGTCGGTGCCGTCCTGGGACGAGATCATGTTCGGGACATCCCGGCAACCCGAGTGACCGCCATAAGATCTGCACGCGAGGCTTGCCACCGATGGCCTTCGCGGTCCTATCGCATGAGGTGACGTCGCTTGGGTCGTTACGTCCGGGCCGATGGCCGCGCACGCCTGCGCGGGCTGACGCTCTCGGCGGTGCTCGCCGTCATTGCTCCGCCGCTGGCCGGCTGTGGCGTGCTTGGCGGGCTGACCGACGCCAACGTCAGTTCGCCGCCGCCGATGACCGTGACCAGCCCGGCATTCGGCGCCGATGCCCGCATGCCGGCTCAGTACACCTGTCACGGCGCCGGGGTCAGCCCGCCGTTGTCATGGTCGGGCGCGCCGGCGGCGCGGGTCAGGTCGTTCGCGATCGTGGCCGACGATTCAGAGGCGCCGATTACCCCGTACATCTACTGGATCGTCTATGACATCGGCCCGACGACCTCCGACATCCCGCAGGACGGCGTGCCAACCGGCGCCAGGCAGGCGATGAACAGCAAGGGCACGATCGGCTACGACCCGCCGTGCCCGACGGGGCCGCCTAAGGCCTATCACGATTACAGGTTCACGGTCTATGCGCTCAACGCGCGCCTTAATCCGCATCTGACCGGACTGCGGGCGACTTGGTCGGCGATCGCCCAGCACGTGATTGTCGCTGGTCGGCTCACCGTTCGCGCCTATCCGTAGTCATTTGATCACTCACAGCATACGCGCCCGGTGAAACTTCACGAAGCTCGTGACACAGTCCATAGCGGTACGACACAATAGGCGGCTAATGCTTCACTCGGGATCAGTCCAGAGCGCTTGCGTTGTTCAGGGGAGGCTCGCGTCGATGGCCGCGCGGGGCTGGCGAGCGTCACCCAAGGCCACGCCATGTTGGATGGTGTCATGAGGACCGCGCTGATCATTCTGGCCGCTTTGGTCGTACTGATCGTCGCCGTCGTATTGGGCTACATGCGCTACTTGCGCGCAGATGACGACGACGAGTTCGACGACGCCCGCGGTCGATCCGGCAGCTCAGGCCACGATCGGGAGCGCGAGCGCCGCCGTCCAGGCGATCATGACTTCGCCGACGGCCACAGCCGGTCCCACCTGAGCCGATCCAGGGACGCCGGCCGAGGCTGGGAGCGCACCGGGCGGAGCGATGCCGACAGGGACGGCCGCCGCAGGCGCGATGAGGGCGATGTCGGCGAGCGCGCCTGGCGCTCCAATGAGGGGCGGCCCGGTGAGGGGCGGCGCAGCCAGGTCGCTGGTGGCCAGCGATCGGAACGAGGGACACGCGATCGCCGCCCGGCCGACCGCGGTGACACGGGTGAGTTCAGCGGCGCGGGCACGAGGGCCGATCGGGGGCCAGCCGACCGGGCGCCAGCCGACCGCAGTGGTCAGCGCGGTTCGCGCGATCGTGATGACCTGTCGGGCGCATTCGACCAGCGGCAAGACTTCGGCAGGCGCGATCCCAGGGACTCGCGCGACGCCAGGGACGCTCGCCCGGACCGGGAATCGCGCGACTCCAGGGACTCGCGACCAGACCGGGACTCGCGACCAGACCGGGACGGCAGGTCCGTGCCGGTCGCATCGGCCGGGCGAGACGACCGCGAAGAGCGCGGCAGCACGCGCCCGAATTCCCGTCCTGACGGTCGCCGGGCCAGCGATACCCGCCGGGAGCCGTTGCCCGCGGTGCGCCCCAGGCAGAGTCGCGCCAAGCGCGACGGCGACGGGGACTGGCCAAGCACCGAGTGGGACGAGCTCTCCGATGTCGACTACTGGGCCGAGCTCGCGTCGGACAAGCCGATTCCCCCAGCCGCTCAGCCCGCAAGCCAGCCGACCAGGTCGGACCGCTCCGAGCCGCGCCGGGCCAGTGACTCCGGGCGCCATGACCGGCCGGCCGACCGCGCAGACCGGTCCGACCGCGCAGACCGGTCCGACCGGGCGGACCGGTCCGACCGCGCAGACCGCGCAGACCGCGCTGCGGCGGCCAAGCTGCCGTCTCGTGCGGCACGCCAGCATGAGCCCGACTTCCCGTCCATGCCCGGTGGTCGCGGCCAGGGTGGTAACGGCAGGGGCGATGAGTTCAGTGGCGTCGGCGCGCGCCGGGCAGGCCCGGCCGCTAGCGAGTCGGCCATGTTGCCTGGCCGGTCCAGCCGGGCGACAGACGACGGCGGCTTCCTCCCGCCAGTCATCGCCGACGACGACCCGCTGACCAGCCCGTCGTTTCCCAAGATCACCGACGACAGCAGGTCGTACCGAAGGAACCGGGCCGACGCGAGCACGCCGCCAGGCGGGTACGACCCCTACCAGTCGGTTCCCTCGTCAATATCGGCGCCGCAAGGCTACCCAGTCCCTGCCGAGGCAAGCGCGTACCCGCTCGCCTCGCCGACGCCGGCGGCGCGAGGCACCGACAGCTATCCGCCGCCTGCCAGCAGCTACCCGGCCGCTCAGGCGAGCTACCCGGGCAGCACTGGTTATCAAACCGGCGCCAGTTACCAGGGCGGCAACGCTAGTTACCAGCCAAGCACCGGTTACCACGACAGCGCTGGCTACCCGGACAGCGCTGGCTACCAGGCCAACGCTGGCTATCAGGCCAGCACGGCGGCGACCGCTCCCTACCCGGTCCCAGCCGGGCCAGCAGGCTACGCGTCAGGATCGGGTGCGCAGGACTCAGGCCCGCACGCGCGGCCTCCCGAGGTTGCCTACCCGCCCATC
>JASIBM010000112.1 GCA_030045175.1 Streptosporangiaceae bacterium
CGGACGGCATGCGGTGGCTGGCGGGCGACTTGCACTCGCACACGGTGCATTCCGACGGCGCGCTCACGGTGGCCGAGCTGGCTAGGTTCGCCTCTGAGCGGGGCCTGGACTTCCTGGCGATCACCGATCACAACACGGTCAGCCATCACGCCGAGCTTCCTCGCGCCGCCGCCGCGCACAGCATCGCGCTGCTCCCCGGCCAGGAGGTAACCACCTGCCGGGGGCACGCCAACGCGTTCGGCGACCTGCCGTGGGTGGACTTCCGTGACCAGCCCGACGAATGGCTCACGGCGACCGAGCGGGCAGGCGGCCTGCTCTCCATCAACCATCCCTACGGCGGCCAGGTGAGCTGGACAGAACCGATGAGCAGGCGACCGCCGCTGATCGAGGTATGGCACTGGAGCTGGCTCGACCTGCGCTGGACCGCGCCGCTCAGCTGGTGGCTCGCCTGGCACCCGGAGGCGATCGCCGTGGGCGGCAGCGACTGGCACAGGCCCGGCTCCGACGCGCCGCCGGGATCGCCGACCACCTGGGTGCTGAGCGAGGCTTGCGATCCTGCGGCGGTGTTCGAAGGAATCAGGGCGGGGCGGGTCGCCATCTCGGCCGGCCGGGACGGGCCCGTGCTGCTGCGCGTGGACGGGGAGCTCGTGGCGGCGGACGCCGACGGGGCCATCCTGGTCGGCCCGGACGGGCCGAAGGTCAGGGTCAGGGGCGACATCGTCACACTCGGCGACGCCAAGGGGTGTCACCGGCTGACCGATCCAGCGGGCGCGACGCTCGCGCTTACCGGCTAGGGGCGTGTTCCGAAGGGCATACCGGCCGGTAAGGTGATGGCTCATGACACGCACGGCACGCTGGGGGATCACCCTTCCGCTGCATGGCCGTCCGCTCGGCGAGCAGCGCGAGATCGTCGCCGAACTGGCTGATCTCGGGTACACCGACGCCTGGTCGGCCGAGCTCAACGGGATCGACGCGTTCACGCCGCTGGTCCTCGCTTCCCAGTGGGCCGGCGAGCTGCGGCTCGGGACGGCGATCGCGCCGATCTACACTCGCGGGCCCGCCGTGCTCGCCATGACGGCGGCGACCCTGGCTGGCCTCGCGCCAGGGCGCTTCGTCATGGGGATCGGCACGTCGACGCCCGTGGTGGTGGAGCAGTGGAACGCGACCGCGTTCGACGCGCCATACCTTCGCTCCCGTGACATGCTGCGCTTCCTGCGGGCGGCGCTGGCCGGAGAGAAGGTCAGCGAGCGGTACGAGACGTTCGCTGTGAGCGGCTTCCGGCTGGAGAACCCGCCCGCCGTCGCGCCGGCGCTCGCGCTGGCCGCGCTGCGGCCGCGGATGGTCAAGCTCGCGGCCGACGAGGCCGGCGTGGCGATCACCAACTGGCTGTCCCCCGCCGACGTCCCGCGTGTTCGCGCGGTGGCCGGGCCAGACTGCGAGCTGGTCGCGCGCATCTTCGTCTGCCCCACGACCGACGCGGCGACCGCGCGGGCGATCGGCAGGCGCGTGATCACCGGTTACCTGACCGTGCCCGCCTATGCCGCGTTCCACCAGTGGCTCGGCCGAGGCGAGCTCATCAAGCCCATGCTGGACCTGTGGGCGGCCGGCGACCGGCGCGGCGCAAGCGCGGCGGTTCCCGAGGAGGTCGTCGATGACCTGGTCGTGCACGGCGACCTCGAGGCGTGCCGGGAGCGCGTGGATCAGTACCGGGCGGCTGGGCTCGACACGCCGGTCATCGCGATCCTGCCGACGCCAGGGGTCGACGTGGCTCAGGCGGTGCGCGGCCTTCGCTGCCCCTGACTGTCAGCCGCGGCCGGCCAGGGCGTTCCTCGCCGCGCCGCGTTGCCGCTTAAGAACAATGCCGCTTCGCTGTGAGTTGATCTTCGTTCGGGGCGTGTCGTCGGGCGCTGACCTGCCTGGTGGCCTGGCCTGATCACATCCGCCCCGAGCGCTGGCAACAACGTGGAGCCCTTGCTGTTGCCGCCGCGACAGTAAGGACCCCACGTTGCTGTCCGGCACGGTCGGCCCGGCAGGGCAAAACGGGCCATTCGGTCGCAGGCTCTGGCGTGGCCTGCCGGATTGCGCCCTGACGGCGGCTGGCGGCGCCCTGCTGGCCGGGGCGTTGCCGCGGGGCTGAGCCAAGACCCGAGTGTCGTCGGGTCGCTCATGTAACTCGGCGCCGCAGTTACGTCATCCGGTGGGAATGCGCTGCGGCATTAGGAGCGCTACGTCTTGTCCTTGGCCGGGTGGATAATCGGCTAGGTGACGTCGGGAGGGGTCCATCGTGGCCGGGGCGTGGGTTCGGCGTGGCGTGGCCGCAGCGTGTGGCGTGGCGTCGTTTGGCGGTTGTTATGGGGGGCTGACGGTGGCCTACCCGAGGATGGATGCCGCTGTTGCCCTTGGCTGGTCTGCGCTGCCGCTGACCGTGGTGCTCGGGGTGCTGCTCGGCTGGGCGGAACGGCCTCGTTCCGAGGAGAGCAAGCAACTTCCTCGTACCGATGGCGTCAAAGAGGGCCACCCGGCTGTCAGCGTCACTCGGTCGCCACACGCTCAGGTGGTCGGCGAGGTCGAAGGGCGGTCAAGCAGCAGCTAGGCCATTAGCTGACCGCCGCCAGCTCGCCGGTCGTCGCTGAAGCTAGTCGTAGCTGATTACCTGGCGGATGACCTCGCCTTGGCCGAGGGCCTCGAGCGCGTCCTCGATGCCGTCGAGGGTGATCCGCTGCGTGATCATGCCCTCGAGGTCGAGCCGGCCGGCCCGCCACAGGGCGAGCAGCCGGTGGTAGTCACGGCGCACGTCGGCGTTGCCGTACAGCGACGAGGCCATGTTCTTGCCGTCGAACAGCAGCTCGA
>JASIBM010000113.1 GCA_030045175.1 Streptosporangiaceae bacterium
GTTTCCGCGCGCAGCAGCGCCGGCAGGTCGAACAGGCTCGGGTCCAGGCCCCGGCCCAGGTACGGCAGCGCGTCGGCAGGCACGTACTCCCGCGTGCCGCCGAGGCCCAGGATGACGACAGGGTCCCCGTCCTGCCCCGGCTCCAGCCCGACCGCCTCGCCGCCGGCCGGCGTCGGCCGGACCTCCAGCTTGTCACCGGTGACCAGCAGCACCTGCCCGGCCGGCGCGTTCGCGTTCGCGACGACCGCACGCGCGGAACTCGCGGTGGGCCGCCCTGCCTGCGCGGTCCCCGCGGCCAGCGCAGGCAGGGCGGCGGGCATGACGCTCGCAACCGCGACGCAAAGGCCAAGCCAGCGAAATGCACGCGACCTGCTGAGCGAGTCGTGTCGCACGCGAAACTCCTCGGGGTCCGGCCGAACTGGCGCGTCCGGCAGCGCAAGGCCATCCGGCCTTTCTTTACCCTGAGTAAAACTCCCCGGGAGGCCCATTCGCTGAGAAAGGCCGGATAACGATCCGGCAACGTCGGCGGCTGCCCCGATGCCGCTCTCGCCCCACGACCGCTCCAGCGTGCGGGCCACCTCAGCGAGCCTGAGGTCGCCGCCGATCTTGCCGACGAGCTGGATGCCGACGGCGAGCCCGGCGGCGGGCGCCGGGATGACGATGGCCGGGTGCCCGGTGAGGCTGAACGGCCTGGTGAACCTGAGCAGCGCCGCGCGGTCCTCGGGGGCGTCCGCCGCTGGCGCGACCACCGTGGTGGCCGGCAGGACCAGCGCGTCGCAGTCGTCCAGAGCCGCCTGGACCGCCTCGCGAAGGCCGGCTATTTCCTCGCGCGCCAGGAGGTAATCGACGGCTCGGACCTCGAGCCCCGCCTCGAGCCTGGCCAGGACGTCCGGGCCGTACCGATCGGGCCAGCGCCGCATCCAGTCCCGGTGGAACGCAGTCGCCTCGGCGGACTGAATCGTGATCGCCAGCTCGTGCATGCGCACGAGATCGGGCAGCCCGACGCTCGCGAGCCCGTCGCTTACCTGTGCCCACACCCGCGCGGTCTGCTCATCAAGGCCGGTGATCCAGCCGGCCGGGATCGCTAGCCGCCACCTCGGCGCGCCCTCGTCCCGCGCCCAGGCGGGGGCGGGCTGCCCGGCCAGCACCGCGAGCGCCTCGGCGGCGACCCGGACGCTCGGGGCAAGCACCCCGACGGTGTCCAGCGTCGGTGACAACGGGATCACGTTGCCCGTCGGGACGGCGCCATGACTCGGGCGAAAGCCCACGATGCCGCAGAACGCGGCCGGGACGCGGACCGACCCCGCGGTGTCGGTCCCGATCGCCCAGTCGCACAGGCCAGCCGCCACGGCGGCGGCCGACCCGCTCGACGAGCCACCGGCGCTCCGGCCGGGATCGCGCGGATTCCGCACGTCCCCGAAATGCGGATTGCGGCTGCTCGCGCCGTAGGCCCACTCGAACAGGTTGGTCTTGCCGACGACCCCGCATCCAGCGGCCCGGATGCGCGTGACCACTTCCGCGTCCGCCGCGGCGGGCTCACGGGGCAGGATCACTCCCCCGCCCGTGGTCGGCACGCCGCGGACGTCGATCAGGTCCTTGACCGCGACGGCGGGGCCAGGCCCGCGTTCCTTCGTGAACGAGATGAAGGCGTTCAGGCCTGCCGCCCGCGCCGCGCGCTCCCTGGCCTCGTCGAGGTTCATCCGCGCCTCCTTACCCAGCGAGGCTACAGGTGGCTGACGTGCTGGATTGCCGCAAAGAGTCGCATGGGCATGGTCGGTTGCCATTTCCTTTTTGGCCTAGCTTGCGGTGCGACCCAGAGTTACGCTCATGAAGAGGGGATCGAGCTCGGGTCTGACCGGCCAATCGCGCACGGGAGGCTGAGATGGCGGACACGACGGCAGCTCCGACCGGTGGTCGCGCCCTGTTCGTGCGGCAGTCCTCAGGGCTGGTCCGTGAGGTCAGCGTGCGGAACGCCCTGTTCTACAACACGGCAGCCTTCATTGGCATAACGGTAGCGTGGGCGCCGATCTTCTACGCACTAGCGCTGGTCCCGGTGGGGACCTCCGGGCTGACCAGCTATGGCTGGACGGCCATCATCGTCGGCGTGTTCTGCGTGTTCCTCGGCCTCATCTTCGCCTCGCTGGCGACCGTGATGCCGCGATCTGGCGGCGACTACGTGTTCACGAGCCGGCTGATCCCGGTGGCCGGGCCGTTCCTCGCCTGGGTGGAGTCGTTCACGCTGGTCTTCGCCTCGCTCGCGGTCATCGCGTTCGAGATACCGATCGTGTTGCACAACACCCAGATCAGCGGCGAGATCATCGGGATCGGCACGGGGACGTCCTTCTTCAAGCAGGCGAACGGCTGGTTCTCCTCGAGCGGGGCCATCCAGAGCTGGCCCGGCTTCATCGCCTCGCTCATCGTCGTGGCGCTGATCGTGCTCGTCGTCATCCAGCCGACCCGCAGGTTCCACCGGATCGTCACCGGCCTCGGCGTGATCGGGCTGCTGTCCTGGGTCGTGATGTGGGTCGCTGGCCTGGCGTTCGTGCAGCGGTCCAGCTTCCAGGCGAACCTGCCGAAGTACACCGGCATGACCGCCGCCGCGCTGCAGCACGCGGCCGCCACGAACGGCGTGCTCGGGCACGGCTTTAGCTGGAGCACGACCGTGCTGCCGTTCCTGATGGGCGTGCTGCTGTTCCAGTACATCGGGTTCCAGTACTCCGCCTACATCGCGGGCGAGGTGCGGGGGAACATCAAGCGCGGCATCCTGATCGGCGTGCTCGGCGCGCTGTTCTTCGCCGTGGTGATGAACTCCTTGTACGTGGACACCCTGAGCAGCCGCCTGGGCACGCGGAACATGCTCGGCTGGGGCGCCAACTTCTGGCTGGGCAAGCCGACGCCGTCCGGCCAGCCACTCGCGCTGCCGTTCGCCGCGGCCATCGCCAAGCCGGACCTCTGGCCGCTGTGGCTGTTCGTCAGCATCGCCTCGACGCTCTGGCCGTTCCTGCTCTGCCCGGTCTACATCAACCTGATCAGCCGGATCTCGCTGGCCTGGAGCATGGACCGGCAGGCGCCCAAGTGGCTCGGGGACGTGAACGAGCGGCTGCGCGCGCCGCTGAACGCGATCCTGGTCGCCGTCGGCTTCTGCCTGATCCTGGAGATACTGCAGAACTTCCCGCTGCTGCCCAAGTCCATCGCGCCACCAAGCGGGTACCTCAACCTGGCGTCCACGGCCTGGTTCAGCATCCTCATGGCGCTGTTCAGCTGGGTGCTGCCCGGGGTGAACGCGATCGTGTCCAGGTTCACCAGGCCCGACCTGATACGCAACGCCCCGTGGCGGAACGCGCTCTGGGCGTTCGGCCTGGTCTGGCTGGTGTTCGCCGTGTACACCTACTGGTTCGCCGAGATAAAGCCGATCGCAAGCAACGTCAGCCACGCGCTCAAGCCCGGCACGGGCGGCGCGTTCTCCTACTTCAACACCAGCGGCCTCACGCTGACCATCGGGCTCTACGTGCTCGCCGTTCTCATCTACATCGCCATGGCGATCAAGAACAGGCGGTCCGGCATCGAGACGTCACTGCTGTACAAGGAGTTGCCACCTGACTAGCCATAGGCTGAGCAGATGCCATTGCTGAGACGGGAGTCAAAGCGCTCAGGCACGCGCCTGTATGTCGTGTCGGACTTTCACGCCTCCGACCCGGCCTGGCGAAAGCTGCTCAACGCGATCAGGCTGAACGTCTACAAGGCCGACGCCGTCTTGTACGCGGGCGACCTGACGGGAAAGGCGATGGTACCGATCGTCGCCGTCGGCGGCGATCGGTACGAGGCGACGCTGCTCGGCCAGCGCCGGGTCGCCAGGACCGAGGAAGAGCTCGCCGCGCTCGAGCGCGACGTCGCCGGCCTCGGGTACTACGCGTTCCGCACCACCAAGGAGGAGGTAGACGCGCTCGGCGGCGACCAGGCCAAGCTGGACGCGCTGTTCAGCAAGGAGATCCAGGGCCGCGTCACGCAGTGGCTCGACCTGGCCGCCGACCGGCTCGAAGGCACCGGCGTGCCGCTCGTGCTGATCCCGGGCAACGACGACCCCTACGACATCGACGCGTCGCTCGCGACCAGCCAGTACTGCGTGAACGCCGACGGCAAGGTCGTCGACATCCCAGGCGACCTCCAGGTCATCGGCCTGGGCAAGTCCAGCCCCACGCCCTGGAACACGCCCAGGGAGGTCTCAGAGGACGCGTTCCGCGAGGAGATCTACTCACTCGCCGATCAGGCGAGGGACCCGCGGCGGACGATCTTCCTGATCCATTGCCCGCCCTACGGCTCCGGGCTCGACACGGCGCCCGTTCTCGACCAGAACCTGCGGCTGCAGGCATCGGCTGGCGACCTGATGCGCGGGCCGGTCGGCTCGACCGGGGTCCTGGAGGCGGTACAGCAGGTCAAGCCGCTGCTCAGCCTGCACGGCCACATCCACGAGTCCGGCGGGGAGAAGAAGATCGGCCCGACGCTCTGCGTCAACCCGGGCAGCGAGGCAGGCTCCGGCGTGGTCCGCGGCTACCTGATCGACGTGAGCAGCGACGGCGTCGAGCGGTCCTTCCGGGTGGAGGGCTGATCGTGACCGACCCCGGCACTAGCGACCCCGACCCGCTGACCGCCCTTGACGAGGCGGTGGGCATCTGCGAGGCCGCGGCCGGCGAGGGCATCACGGTCCGGCTGGCCGGGGGCCTGGCCATCCAGTACCTGACGCCTAAGTTCCCGCCGCGCGGCGGCGACAGGCAGGATCTCGACCTGGCGACGCTGTCGCGGGACCGGCGGGCGCTGACCAGGTTCCTGGCCGGGCGGGGCTACGTCGGCGACAAGAACTTCAACGCGCTCTACGGCCATAAGCAGTTGTACTTCCAGTCGACTGCGAGCGGCCGGTCCCTGGACGTGCTCGTCGACCGGCTGCACATGTGCCACACGGTCGAGTTCGCCGGCCGGCTCGGCCGGATGCCGGTGACGCTCGACGTGACCGACCTGCTGCTCACCAAGCTCCAGATCGTCGAGCTCAACGAGAAAGACGCCCAGGACGTGCTGTACCTGTGCTCGGCCTACCCGGTGCGCGACGGGGACGAGCCCGGCACGATCGGGCTCGACCGCGTCCGACCGCTGGTGGCGAATGACTGGGGCTGGTGGCGGACGGTGACGCTGAACCTGGACCGGATCATCACGCTGGCGCGCGGTCACGGCGTCGGCCTGGTCCCGAGCGGCGGCGAGCACGACGCCGTCGGGCAACTGCGCCTGCTCGCAGGCGCCGCCGACGCCGTGCCGAAGAGCCTGCGCTGGCGGGCCAGGGCCAAGGTCGGCGAGCGGGTCCGCTGGTACGAGACCCCCGAGGAGACCCCGCATCACTAGCGCAAGCCCTGCCGAATTCCGTCCGGCTGGGTAAACGGCCTGGCACGGCATCAGCCAGCCGCCCGCGCTCGCCGGTGCGGCCAGCTAGTGAGCCTTGTCCAACGTGGCCGCGATCGCTTCGGCGTCGGCGAGCGAAACGACGAGCCGGTCGTACTGCTGGCCGGTCAGGTCGATCACGACGGCTGGCCGGTTGGCGCGGCAGACGGCGAACGTGACCGATCCACCGCTACGGATCGTTCCGATCACGAGCACGCCGGGAATCCCGGTACCGACCCTGGTTCCGTGCAACTCCTTCATGCCATCGGGAACCGCGCGGGCGCCCATGATGGCCGACCGGGGCACGGTCACGTTGCCGCGCAGCGCGCCGATCTTCTCGACGGCAGAAAGCTGCACCGCCAGCGCGTCGTCGTCAATTGATAGCGTGGCCATCACGGCTCATTTCTCCGGAAGGAGCGAGACGTTCCGATCGTATCGGCGGGTCGCGCTTCACTCAAGAATGTCCGGACTCCGCGCGCAGACGCCGGCCCCCTGCTCCTGGCGGCCGGCTCGCACGCCGAGCACGCGACGAGCGAGCAGCGCCACGACGCTGGGCGGTGAACCTCTTAACAGCGAGTTACGCCGTTCCTCCTGGTGAATGCCAATGATCACCACAATGGTGGCGACGACCACGACGGCGAACCCTGCGCCCGCCGCGAATCCGAGCATCGCGAGAGCCGACATGCCAGCGCTCCTCCCATCAAGCCCCTCCCAGCCAACGCGGATGGCTAATTGTGCATCTGCATGTGCATATGCACAACGGATTCGACTTATTGGGTCGCTCAGGCCCAGCGTGGGGCCCTTGCTGGCGTCAGAGCACCAGCATGGGCCCCACGTTGTTGGTAGCGACACGATCGTCGCCTGAGACAGAGTCCCATGTAATGGGCGGAATGCGTAGAACTAATTGTTCATATTTTAAGTAGTTTTTTTGGTTTTCTGGCGAGGGATGGCCAGTGCCGCCGCCGGCGCCGGCAGGTGCGGCAGGAGGTGCTCGACGGCGATCGGCAGTTCCCTTGGCCGGTGACCGGTGGCGTGGTAGACCGCGTTCGCGATGGCGGCGGCGGCGCCGACCTGCCCGACTTCGCCGATGCCCTTGACCCCGAGCGGGCCGGTGACGTCGTCGCGGACCTCGATCAGCTCGACGTCGACGTCGGGCGCGTCCGCGTTGACAGGCACCAGGTAGTCGCCGAGGCTGGCGTTGGCCCAGCGGCCGAGGCTGGTGTCCATGCGGGTGCCCTCGAGCAGGGCCTGGCTCATGCCCCAGAGCATGCCGCCCATGAGCTGGCTGCGGGCCGTCTTCGGGTTCAGCACCCGGCCCGGCGCGAACGCCCCGGTCAGGTGCCTGACCCGGACGATGCCGAGGTCGGCGTCGACGGCCACCTGGGCGAACTGGGCGCCGAAGGTCAGCAGTCCGTACGGGGTGTCAAGCGGCGGCGGGTCCCAGCTGCCGGTCGCCTCGGCGTCGGTCATGCCGTGCCGCCGCATCAGGCTCGCGTACGTCTCGCCAGCGCCGTCGTCCCCCGTGAGCGTCATCAGGCCGCCGGCCACGACGACGCTGGCCCGGTCCGCGCCGTGCAGCGGTGACCGGCCGTCGCCGACGGCCAGCGCGACGAGCTGGTCGCGCAGCGCTACGGCGGCGTTGTGCACGGCTGCGCTGACCATCATCGCGCCGTTCGAGCCGACCGGCGAGCCCGTCGCAGGCAGCTCGGTGTCGCCATATTCGAAACGCAGGCGGCTCATATTAATGCCGAGACCGTCGGCGGCCACCTGCGCCATGACGGTCGCCATCCCGGTCCCGAATTCGGTCGTCGAGGTCTGCACGACAGCCGTGCCGTCGGCGTGCATGCGCGCCCGCGCCCGCTGGGTGCGCATGACGAACGCGACCGGATACGCGGCCGCGGCCACCCCGGTGCCGATCAGCCAGTTCCCTTCGCGCTGGGAGCGAGGGCTGGGGTCGCGCCCGGCCCAGCCGAAGCGCCGGGCGCCGCGCTCGAAGCACTCGCGCAGCCCGTGACTCGACCACGGGTGCCCGGTGTCCGGGTCGACGTCGGCGATGTTGCGCAGCCGCAGCTCGATCGGGTCGACGCCGAGCTCGCCGGCTAGCTCGTCCATCGCGCACTCAAGCGTGAAGACGCCGAGTGACTCACCGGGCGCGCGCGTGAACGTGGGCGTCATCGTGTTACCGCGCACCAGGCGGTGCTCTCCCTCGAAGCTGGGGCAGGCGTAAAGCCTGGAGGCGACGCCGAAGGCCGGCTCGGCCCAGTCGTCGAAGGGCGAGGTGACGGAGATCTTGTGATGGCGGATCGCGACCAGCTTGCCCTGGCGGGAGGCGCCGAGCTGAATGCGGTGTTCCTGCTGCTCGCGGTGCCCGCACGAGGTGAACATCTGGCTGCGGGGCAGGGCCAGCCGGACCGGGCGCCCGACGTGGCGGGCCGCGAGCGCCGTCAGCGTCACGTGCGGCCAGACCATCGCCTTGCAGCCGAACGCCCCGCCGACGTAGCTGGCCAGCACCCGGATCGCCGACGGCGAGATGCCGAGCTGAGCGGCAACGGTGAGCTGCACCGCCTTGATGCCCTGGCAGGAGTCGTAGAGCGTGAGCTTGTCACCGTCCCAGGCGGCGGTGGTGGTCAGCGGCTCGAGCGGGTTGTGATGGTTGGCGGCGAACCGGAACGAGGCGTCGACGCGAATGCTGGCGGCTGCGAGCCCGCCTTCGGCATCGCCGCGCCGCACCTGCGCAGGCACCCGGCCTGCGTAGAGCCTGTCGGGCCGGTAGGAGCCGGCGCGGCCCTGGTCGATCGTGGTGACCGACGGCGTCTGCGCGTAGCTGACCCGCACCAGCGTCGCCGCGTGCTGCGCCTGCTCGAGGCTGCCTGCGACCACGATCGCGACCGGCTGGCCTGCGTAGTGCACGATCGCGTCCTGCATGGGAAAGAACGTCTCGCCCGGTGCCGGGCCGCCCGGCAGGGACGTGGCGAGCGGCACCTGGTTCACCTTCGGCAGGTCGCGGTGGGTGATTATCGCGATCACGCCGTCGGCGCGCCGCGCCGTGGCCGTGTCGATGGAGGTGATCTTGCCGCTCGCCACCTCGGCGCCGACGATCTGGGCGTGGGCCAGGCCGGGCAGCGCGATCTCGCCGGAGTAGCGCGCGGCGCCGGTGACCTTGGCCGGGCCATCGGCCCGGCTGATCTCCTGGCCGATGACCCCGGTGGCCGGGCCGGTCCCTGTCATCGGCCCGGTCCCGTCGGGAGGGTCATGAGGGTCGTGCAGGCCCGGACGATGGCCCGCTGCGCGAGGTCGACCTTGAACGCGTTCTGCGGCGTCGGCGTGGCCTGGTCCAGTTCGTCGCGGGCGGCGGCGGCGAAGCTGGCGGCGTCGGCCCGCCTGCCGAGCAGCACCCGCTCGGCGCGGCGCGCCCGCCACGGCTTGGTGCCGACCCCGCCGAGCGCCAGGCGAACGTCGGCGACGGTGCCGTCCTGCGTGCGCAGCGCGGCCGCGACGGACACCAGGGCGAACTCATACGACTCGCGGTCACGTACCTTCAGGTAGACCGACCGCCGCGCGAAGCGCGTCGCAGGCACGTCGATCGCGGTGATCAGCTCGCCGCGGCTGAGCGGGTGCTCGCGCTCGGGGGTGTTCGCAGGGAGCAGGAAGAAGTCGTCGATCGCGATCGCCCGCTCGCCGCCCAGGCCGCGCGTGTGCACCACCGCGTCCAGGGCGACCAGCGCGACGGCGACGTCCGACGGGTGGGTGGCGATGCACTTGTCGCTGGTGCCCAAGATGGCGTGCCC
>JASIBM010000114.1 GCA_030045175.1 Streptosporangiaceae bacterium
GGGGCCGGGGTGATCTGCCTGGCCAAGCCGGGCGAGCGGGTGCGGGCGGGCCAGCCGCTGCTTGAGCTGCGGACCGACGAGCCTGCGCGGTTCGGCCGGGCGATGCAGGCGCTTGACGGCGGCATCGAGGTCGGGGACGCGCCGCCGGAGCCCGGCCCGGTCGTGATCGAGCGCATTTCCTAGCGGGGGTTCCGGGGGTCGTCCCCCGGGCTAGCGCAGCGGGGGCTCGCGGGGGGTCCGGGGGTCGTCCCCCGGGCTAGCGCTCCGGGGGGTCGTCCCCCCGGGCCAGCACAGCTAGCGGACAATAGGAGCATGTCCCCGACGCTCGACCAGATCAGGCGCGTACCCAAGGTCGTCCTGCACGACCACCTCGACGGCGGGCTGCGCCCGGTCACGGTGATCGAGCTGGCCGAGCAGACCGGCTACACCGGGCTGCCGACCACCGACCCGGACGAGCTCAGCCGGCTGATGACGGTCGCGGCGGCAACGGGCGCCAGCCTCGAGCACTACCTGGAGGGCTTCAGGCACACCGTCGGCGTGATGCAGACGGCCAGCGCGCTCGCGCGGGTCGCCGCGGAGTGCGCCGAGGACCTGGCCGCCGACGGCGTCGTGTACGCCGAGGTGCGCTTCGCCCCCGAGCTGCACGTCGGCGGCGGGCTGAGCCTGGATCAGGTGGTCGAGGCGGTGCTCGCGGGATTCGCGGCCGGCAGCGCCGGGCGTGGCATCCGGGTGTACGCGCTGCTCACCGCGATGCGGACGGCGGCCAGGTCACTGGAGATCGCCGAGCTCGCCGCGGCGCACAGGGACGAGGGCGTGGTCGGGTTCGACATCGCTGGCGCCGAGGCCGGCAGCCCGCCGAGCAGGCACCTGGATGCCTTCCAGTACGTGCAGCGCGAGAACTTCCACATCACCATCCACGCGGGTGAGGGCTTCGGGCTGCCGTCGATCTGGGAGGCCGTGCAGTGGTGCGGCGCCGAGCGGCTCGGGCACGGCGTCCGGATCATCGACGACATCACGGTCGAGCCGGACGGGACCGCCAGGCTCGGGCGGCTCGCCAGCTACGTGCGGGACCGGCGGATAGCGCTGGAGATGTGCCCCACGTCGAACGTGCACACCGGGGCGGCCCGCTCGATCGCCGAGCACCCGATCGGGCTGCTGCGGCGGCTTTCCTTCCGTGTCACCGTGAACACAGATAACCGGCTGATGAGCGCGATCACGTTGTCGTCTGAGTTCGCCGCCCTGTGCGAGGCGTTCGGGTACGGCTGGGCGGACATCCAGTGGCTTACCATCAACGCGATGAAGAGCGCGTTCGCGCCGTTCGATGAGCGACTCGAGCTGATCAACACGGTGATCAAGCCGGGTTTCGCCACCGCCATGGCGCCCCCGGTGACGAGCAGGCCAGCGGCGCTGCGCTGGTAGCGGCGGCGCAGGCGCGGCCAGTCGCCCGGGGAAAGAAGCAGCGCGAACCGGCAGATCTGCCGGTCAAAATGCTGCTGGACCTTCCTGGCACGAGCGTCTTCGCGGACCTGATACTGCGATCGGTCAGTCAGTTCGCAAGCGCACGGAAAGAGGGGCTTATGCGCAACCGATTCTCATTGCCCAGGATCGCGCTCGTAACCATGGCCCTTGCCGGGCTCGGCCTCACCGCGGCCGTGACCGCGCAGCCAGCCCTGGCGAGCGGCACCACGATCGTCAGTGACGCGTCAGGCAAGTGCCTGGACGTTCCGAGCGGCTCGGGCAACAACAAGGTCCAGATACAGATCTGGACGTGTAACGCCAATCCATGGCAGTACTGGGACTTCCTCGATGCGGGCAACGGGTTCTCGCTGATCGAGAACACCTACACTGGCAAGTGCCTGTCCATACTCGGTAATAACACGGCAGATGGTGCCGCGGTTATTCAATATACCTGCAATTTCTCCGGCGGCGATCCTTTCGAGAACTGGCTCGCAGTGGACTGCTCCGGATCGTACTGCAGGTACGAGAACGAGGGCGATAACGATGCGGGCGACGTCCGGTACATGCGCCCGCACGATTGCGGTACCAGCGACGGAACGCTGATAGTAATGGGCGATACCTGCTCTAACGCGGCGGATTACTGGAGCTGAAGCCACGGCCGGAACCCGATGACCGCGAGGAGGTCACGAACCATGAGGTCAGTCCGCTCGATCGTCGCAGTCGCGATGGCCGGCTTGGCCTGCGCGCTCGGCGTCGCATCCGCCACGGTGCCTGTTGCGGCCAATGCTGCCGTCCACGCCACCGTCAGCAGCGCCGTCGGGTCGTCGCACGCCAAGGCGCCGGCCGACGCCGACGACATCTACTGCCCGTACCACTCCGGTCACTGGACCGCGTGGTACGGCGCCTGCGTGAGCTACACCGACCACTCCTGCACGGCGGGGAGTGAGGGCAACATGACTCCGCCGAACTACGTGTCGAACGCCTGCGGTAACAATCTCTATCTGTACACAGGCACCGATCAAAGCGGCAGTCACCTGTGCGTAGCCCTGGACAGCAGAACCCATCATCTCGCCACCTACGAGTCGTACCGAGTCATAGTCGGCGGCTGTTAGCCGCTGGCGTCAGGGCTCGCGTGCTGGCAGCTGCGGGCAAGGCGGAACGACAACGTGGGGCCCTTGCTGTTGTCGCGACGACAGCAAGGGCCCCACGCTGCTGTTGGGCTGCTGGCCCCGAGCGGGGCCAGGCGAACCACCGCCGGCCGGGTGGCCGTGAGCTAGTGGCCGGCAGCGGGTAGCTTCGATGCGTGGCAGTTGACACTGATGCGGGTGCCGGGCAGGCGGGTGCCGGGCAGGCGGTCGCCGATCGCGGGGCTGCGGTCCTGGCCGGCGGGCACCGGACATGGCTGGCCGACGTCGCGACCTCGGACGCGGCGTTGCGGCAGGTGCTGCACGGGCTGCCGGGCGTCGACCAGGTTGGCGCCGAGGCGAGGGCGGCCGCGCTGGCGACCAGGTCGATCAAGAAAGACGCCAAGATGCACGCCATCGACCTGGCGATCCGGATGGTCGACCTCACGACGCTCGAGGGCGCCGATACCCCTGGCAAGGTGCGCGGGCTGTGCGCGAAGGCGATCCGGCCAGACCCGGCGGACCCGGTCGTGCCGTCGGTCGCCGCGGTCTGCGTGTACCCGGACCTGGTCGGCGTCGCCAAGGCTGAGCTCGCGGGCCACGGGGGCCGTGAGGGTCACCTGGGCGGTGGCCCGGGCGGCGCGGGCGGCGCGGTGGCGGTCGCGTCCGTGGCGACCGCGTTCCCTTCTGGCCGGGCCTCGCTTGCCGTCAAGCTCGCCGACGTGGCAGACGCGGTGGCGGCCGGGGCCGACGAGGTCGACATGGTGATCGACCGCGGCGCGTTCCTGGCCGGCCGGTATGGCCAGGTCTACGCCGAGATCCGGGCCGTCAAGGAGGCGTGCGGCCCGGCGCACCTGAAGGTGATCCTGGAGACCGGCGAGCTCGCCACGCTCGACAACGTGTCCCGCGCGTCCTGGCTGGCGATGCTCGCGGGCGCCGACTTCATCAAGACATCGACAGGCAAGGTCAGCCCGGCCGCCACGCCGCCGGTCGCGCTCGTCATGCTCGCCGCGGCGCGGGATTTCGAGCAGGCCGTGGGCTACCGGGTCGGGGTCAAGGTGGCAGGTGGTATCCGCGCGGCCAAGGACGCGATCAGGTACCTGGTGCTCGTTAACGAGATCGCCGGCCCGGCCTGGCTAACCCCGGGCCTGTTCAGGATCGGGGCGTCTAGCCTGCTCAATGACCTGCTGATGCAGCGCCGCAAGCAGCTCACCGGCGTCTACTCCGGCCCGGACTACTTCACGGTCGACTGAGCTGATCCTCAGCGTCTTGCGAGAGGTGCCCTAGCTTGCCCCGCACCGACTTGGCGTCGGGATGGTGCAGGTCGTCGAGTATGGCCAGGGCCTCCTGCCAGGCTTGCCTGGCCGCATGCAGGTCACCGGCGGCCAGGTGGGTGTCCCCGGCGTTGCCGAGCGCCCCGGCGCGGCGGTAGCGCTCGCCGAGCTGCTCGGTCAGGTCGATCGCGCGGGCGCTGCACGCCAGCGCGAGCCGATGGTGGCCGAGGTGGCGGTGGGCGTAGCCGAGGCTGTCCCAGGCCGCCGCCTCGCCTAGCCGGTCGTCAATCTCGCGGCATAGCTGCACGGCCTGCTCGCAGAACGCGACGGCCCGCTCATGGTCGCTCAGCTGAGCGTGATACCAGCCGACTATGTTCAGCGCTCGCCCTTCGCCCGCCCGGTTGCTCGCCTGGCGGAATAGTTCGAGTGCCTGGTTCGCGTCGGCCAGCGCGCTGGAGTAACTGCCCTCGAACTCCGCCACCCAGGCCAGGTTCAGGCAGGCCCTGGCCTGGCCGACACGGTCGCCGAGCTGGGAATTCAGGTGGCGGGCCCGGCGCAGGTGGGTGCGGGCATCACGGTAGCAGCCAAGCTGGATGAGGGCGCCGCCGAGCGCGCGGTGGGCGCTGGCCATGCCGACCCGATCGCCTGAGCTCGTCGCCGCGGCGACCGCGACGCGCTGCGCGGCGGCCCAGTCGCTCCAGTGGCCGCGCCGGTCCAGGAAGTCGGCCAGCACCCAGGGGAGCTGCCAGGCGTGGCTGAGCAGTCCCGCCGAGCCCGCGAGGTTCACCGCCGCGAGCAGCACCTTGTGCTCGGCCTCGAACCAGGCCAGCGCCCGGGCGTGCCCGGCTGGGTGCTCGGGCGTCACCCCGGCGGCCGGCGGGTCCAGGGCGATCGGGTCACGGGCCGGATAGAGCACCCGGTCGGCGGCGTCCGCGCTGTGCAAGTAGTGATCAAGTAGCCGGCGGATGGCCGCTTCCCTGGCGGCCGCGGGCTCTTCGGCCTCCGCGCGCTCCGCGGCGTACGCGCGCAGCAGGTCGTGAAAGCTGAACCTGCCAGGAACGTGCTGTACGAGCAGGTTAGACCTGGTCAGCTCCGCCAGCAGGCGACGCGCCTGACCGATCCCGACTCCCGCGCCTGCCAGGCTCGCGGCGGCCTGCCCGCTGACGTCGGGTCCTGGATGGATGCCGAGGAGCCTGAACATCCGCCTGGCCGGCTGGCTCAGCGACTCGTACGACCACGAGAACACGGCCCGCAGGTCGCTAGCCTGCTCGCCCGTGCTCAGCGCGTCCAGCCGGTCGCCGGCCTCCCGCAGCTCCGCGACCAGCGTGGCGAGGGACAGGCCAGGGGGATGCGCGGCGCGCGCGGTCGCGATCGCCAGGGCAAGCGGCAGCCTGGCGCAGAGCTCGATGAGCTCGCGCGTGGCCTGCGGCTCCGCCGCGAGCCGTGCGTGGCCGAGCCGCCTGCCAAGTAGCTGGCGGGCTTCAGGCTCGCTCAGCACGTCCAGCGCGAGCTGGCGGGCTCCCTCCAGGGCGGCCAGGCCGGTCAGCTCGTCGCGGCTGGTCACGATCGTCAGGCAGGCCGAGCTGCCGGGCAGCAGCGCCCGCACCTGCTCCGCGTCGCGAGCGTTGTCGAGCAGCAGCACGATCTGCTTATCGCGGGCGAGCAGGCTTCGGTACATGCCGATCTGGGCGTCGGCCCCGGCCGGGATCTGCTCGGCCGGAACCCCCAGCGCGTCGAGGAACCCCCTGACCGCCTCGGCGGGCGGCACCGGCTGGGCGGACGGGTCAAAGCCGCGCAGGTTGACGTAGAGCTGACCGTCACGGAACCGGTGCGCCACCTGGTGCGCCCAGTGCACGGCCAGCGCCGTCTTGCCAACCCCGGCGGTGCCGCTCACGGTCGCGATGACCGCCGTGCCAGGCGGCCCGCCTACCTGGCCGAGCAGGCCGTGCAGCAGGCTCAGCTCGGCCGTCCGCCCGACGAACGCCCCGACGGTGGCTGGCAGTTGCCTCGGCACGACGAGGCCAGGCCGGCCAGCGCCCGCGCCGGGTTCATCGCGACCGGACGGATCCAGGCCGAGCGCCTCCGAGAGCAAGAACACCGTGCTTCGGCGCGGCCGCGATACCGAGCCCCGCTCGATGTCGCCAAGCGCGCGGACGCTGAGCCCGGTTCGCTCGGCGAGCTCTTCCTGGCTAAGGCCGGCTGCCTTCCGGTGCCTGCGCACCAGCTCCCCGAACGTGCCGCAGGGGTTAGCGACTTCGCCCATATGGCCGCCTGTGGACAGATCGAACCGCCGTGATGGTCAGTCTGCAGCGCTTGTCGCTCAGCCGCCCGTGTGGGAGGTCAGCACCTCGGTATAGACCGTCTTCGACTCGGTGATCGCCTCGGACTTCACCGGGCCGACCCCGCTGGCGAGCCAGGTCCGTACCGTGATGGTGACAGTCACGCCGTCGACCTTCTCCGCCATGGACTGGTTGACCACGGTCGCCTGGAAGGTGCCTGCCGGCACAGTCACGGTCTGGGTGCCCTCGCCGCGCACGGTTACCTTCGCAGTGGCATTGGTGGTGATGCCGTCTTCCTTGACCGCGATCACCAGATTGGACGTGTGCGGCTGACCGGAATCGATCACGGCCGTGGACGGCCAGGTGATGCCCCCCGATTTGATGGTCACGCTTGCGCCGGCCTCCGAGTAAGGCACGCTGATCGAACCGTCCGGGTAGAACAGGTACGTCAGCTTGAGGTTGCTGACCGGCAGGCTGGCGAGCTCGCTGTGATCGAGGATCGTGACCTTCTTCGCCACCGAGGTCGGTACCACCGAGATGACCTTGTTCGTGATCGTGCCTTTCAGGGAGCCGACGGTGCGGTACACCCAGGTTTCCCCGACGGCTATCGGGAACAAGGTGGTTCCGCCGCCTGAAGCCTGGGCCGGCGTGGATGGAGCGGGGGTGCTCGAGTGCGTGCCGGTCGACCCGGGGGATGAGCTGCTGGCCGAGCTGCACGCGGCCAGCACGATCGTGCCGGCCGCCAGCGCGGCCGCGCCTGCCAGGCGCGGGCCACGTCGTGGGCTCCGGGCCTTGCTCATGTCTTTGATCCTGGTGCGTGTCATGGAGCCCTCGCATTAATTGGCGGACGGAATCGCGCAAGATTGGCCTGCTTGCCGGGAAGCATAGCCCGCCCTAGCCCAAACTGGGTCCGGGTAGCGCGCCGGGCCCGCACGATCTCGGCGAGCATGCCCGGCGCGAGCTGGCTGCCGGACATGGGAGAATATGGGCCTGATGACAGAGAGCGAACAGCAGCCGGACGTGGTCGACCCCACGGGGGGTTCTCGTGGCACCAGTCCATGGACGTATGCGCCGGCGCCGGAGTCGCGCGAGATCGTGTCCATCGCGCCGGAGTACGGGCTCTTCATCAACGGGGCCTTCGGGCCGGCCGCGGGAGACCGGACCTTCGCCACGATCAACCCGGCCACCGAGGAGCCGCTTGCGCGGGTCGCAGAGGCAGGCCAGGCCGACGTGGACCGGGCGGTTGGCGCCGCGCGGTCCGCTTACGAGCGGACCTGGGGGCCAATGCCTGGTGCGGAGCGGGCCAAGTACCTGTACCGGATCGCGAGGATCTTGCAAGAGCGGTCCCGTGAGTTCGCCGTGCTCGAGTCCATCGACAACGGCAAGCCGATCAAGGAGACCAGGGACGTCGACATCCCGCTCGCGGCGGCGCACTTCTTTTACCACGCGGGCTGGGCGGACAAGCTGGACTACGCGGGCTTCGGGCCTGACCCGCGTCCGATCGGCGTGGCAGGCCAGGTGATCCCGTGGAACTTCCCGCTGCTGATGGCCGCGTGGAAGCTGGCGCCCGCCCTGGCGGCCGGCAACACCTGCGTGCTCAAGCCAGCGGAGACCACGCCGCTGAGCGCGTTGCTGCTCGCCGAGGTCTGCCAGCAGGCCGAGCTCCCGCCCGGCGTGGTCAACGTGGTGACCGGCGCCGGTGACGTCGGCGCGGCGGTCGTCGCGCACCCGGACGTGGGCAAGGTCGCCTTCACCGGCTCGACCGAGGTCGGCATCGCGATCGGGCAGGCGATCGCTGGCACGGGCAAGCGGCTGACGCTCGAGCTTGGCGGCAAGGCGGCGAACGTGGTCTTCGACGACGCTCCGATCGACCAGGCGATCGAGGGCATCGTCAACGGCATCTTCTTCAACCAGGGGCACGTCTGCTGCGCGGGCTCGAGGCTGCTCGTGCAGGAGTCTGTGGCCGAGCACGTGGTCGACCGGCTGCGGCAGCGCCTTACCACGCTGCGGCTTGGTGACCCGCTGGACAAGAACACCGACATCGGCGCGATCAACTCGCGCCAGCAGCTCGACAAGATCACCGAGCTGTCCGCCGCCGGCGAGGCAGAGGGGGCGCACCGCTGGTCGCCCCCGTGCGAGCTGCCGAGCCGGGGCTACTGGTTCGCCCCGACCGTGTTCACCGGGGTCAGCCAGTCGCACCGGATCGCGCGCGAGGAGATCTTCGGCCCGGTGCTT
>JASIBM010000115.1 GCA_030045175.1 Streptosporangiaceae bacterium
CAGCGCGGCCGGGTCCAGCACCTCCAGCAGCGACGGCACCACGCTCGCCGCCTGCACCCCCGCCCGCCCGGCCAGCACCGCCAGCGCGGCCGGCTCCGCCCGCTCCGCCGCGGTCGCGATCACCAGCACCGCGCCGCTGGTCAGCGTCACCACCACATCGAGCACCGAGGCATCAAAGCTAAACGAGGCGAACTGCAGCACCCGCACCCCCGGCCCCGCCCCCAGCGCCGGCCGCAACCCGGCAGCCAGGTTCATCACCCCCGCCTGAGCCACCGCCACCCCGTTCGGCGTCCCCGTCGACCCCGACGTGTAAATCACGTACGCCAGCTGCCCGCCCGCCGCCTGCCCCGGCGGCGGCACCGCCGGCAACCCCGCCAGCCGCCCGGCAACCACCGCGTCATCAAGCCGCACCACCTGCCCCCGCCCCCCAGCCAGCCCCCCCGCCAGCCCCCCCGCCGTCACCAGCAGCCCCGCCCCGCTATCAGCCAGCATGTACTCCAGCCGCCCCGCCGGATACCCCGGATCCAACGGCACGTACGCCGCCCCCGCCAGCAACCACGCCAGTCGCGACGCCCGCGCCGCCAGCTCCCCGTAACTAACCCGCTCCCCCCCGCACACCACCGCCACCGCATCCGGCACCCGCCCCGCCCGGACCACGAACAACTCTGCCGCCGTAAGTTCGAAGTCAAACCCGCCCGCCGAAGTGCCGGCCTGGTCCGCCGCCGCGGTGTCATTCCACCCTTGCACGATCTGCCTCCGCTCGCCGGAGTCCAGCATCTGCACCTGCCGCGGCCTGGCCTGCGGGCTGGCGGCCACCGCGTCAAGCACCCGGGCCAGCCGGTCACCCAGCGCCCGCGCCGACTCCTCGTCAAACAAGTCCGTCGTAGCGGTGAGCCTGCCGTGCAGCCCGGCGGGCTGGCCTTGCCCGTCCCGCACCTCACTCAGGCCGATGTCCAGGTCGAACCGGGCCGCTGGCGTCCCGGCCGGCATCCCGGCGGCGCGTAGTCCTGGCAGGTTCAGCTCGGCCGGGGCGAGGTTCTGCACGGTCAGCATGACCTGGAACAACGGGTGCCGGCCCAGCGACCGCTCCGGGGCCAGCACCTCCACCAGCCGCTCGAACGGCACGTCCTGGTGATCAAGCGCGCCGAGCCAGAACTCCCGCACCCGTCCAAGCAACTGCGTGAAATCCGGGTCACCGGACACATCAGTGCGCAGCACCAGCGTGTTCACGAAGAATCCGACCAGGTCATCAAGCGCCGCATCCGCACGGCCCGCGACCGCGGCGCCGACGGGGATGTCCTCCCCCGCGCCCAGCCTGCACAGCAGCACCGCCAGCGCCGCCTGGACCACCATGAACATCGTCACGCCCTGCTCACGCGCCAGCCCCGCCAGCCGTGCATGCACCTGGGCAGGAACCGTCACCGGCACGGTGTGCCCGCGGTGCCCGGGCACCGCCGGGCGCGGCCGGTCAGCGGGCAGCGCCAGCTCGTGCGGCGCCCCGGCCAGCGCTTGCCGCCACCACCCCACCTGTTCCGCCAGCAGACTGCCCGGATCGTTTTCTTCGCCGAGCAGCTCCCGCTGCCACAACGCGTAATCGGCGTACTGCACCGGCAGCGGCGCCCACCCCGGCACCTGGCCAGCCACCCTGGCCGCGTACGCCACCGACAGGTCCCTGGCCAGCACCCCGGTCGACCAGCCATCGGTCGCGACATGATGGATCACCACTACAAGCACGTGCACCAGGGGAGCCACCGCCAGCAGCCGGGCCCGCACCGGCACCTGCGCCATCAGGTCAAACACCCCGGCCACCGCATGCTCAACCGCTTCCGCCAGCGCACCGTCCCCGGCCACCGCGGTCACCGGCAGCGCCCACCCCAGCTCGCCCAGCTCGATGACCTGCTGGCATGGCTCCCCGTCCACCGCGGGGAAGACGGTGCGCAGCACCTCGTGCCGGGCGATCACATCACCAAGCGCCGCCTCCAGCGCCCCGGCATCAAGCTCCCCCTCCAGCCGCAGGGCCACTTGGCTGTTGTAGACCGGACTCGTGCCCTCCAGCTGAGCGATGAACCACAACCGCTGCTGCGCGAACGACAACGGTACCCGCGCTGGACGCTCCCGCCGCCCCAGCGCCAGCCGCGCCGGGCCCGCCTGGCCCAGCCACCCCGCCAGCCCGGCTGGAGTCGGCGCCTCGAACAGCGCCCGCACCGGCACCTCCACGCCCAGCACCACCCGGATCCGGCTCGCCAGCCGCACCGCCAGCAGCGAGTGCCCGCCCAGCGCAAAGAAGCTATCGTCGGGCCCGACCGAGTCCACGCCGAGGATGTCGGCGAACAGGCCGCAGACGATTTCCTCGGCCACCGATTGCGGGCCCCGGCCAGCACCGGCCCCGGCGGCGGCGTAGTCGGGGGCGGGCAGCGCCGCCTTGTCCAGCTTGCCGCTGGGGGTCAGTGGCAGCGCGGCCAGCACCGTGACGGTGGCGGGCACCATGTAGTCCGGTAGCTGTCCGGCGGCGTGCTCGCGGACCCGCGCGGCGAGCCC
>JASIBM010000116.1 GCA_030045175.1 Streptosporangiaceae bacterium
GTGCGCCACCAGATCCGGTGCGGATAGTTGATCGACACCACGGAGACGGTGCGCGCCGTGTGAACGGTCCGTTGCCCGAGTATGAGCTGGCCGGCCGGGCTGTAGGCATTGTCGCGCACCACCTGACCGCGATACCACACGGCGGACGACCCGATATAGGCCTCGTCCGCGGGGGTGATGTCGCGTCCTGGCATTACGTCTTCAAGAGCCCGCATGCCCGTCCAGGCGGCTCGGTAGTACTCGACTGGGTTGGTCGCCGCCGTCTTCGTCAGCGCCGTTACGACGTGCCTGATCACTTCGGCGGTCAGCCGCGCAGGGAAGGCCTGGCCTGCGTTCGGATGGGTCTGGCCGGCGTTCGGATGGGTCCGGCCGGCGTTCGGGCGGGTCCGGCTGGCGCTCGGATGGGTCCGGCTGGCGCTCGGCTGAGTCGGGCGCGCCTGGCCCGCTGCTGTGATGACGAGCACGGCCGTCACGATGGCCACCACCGTGGCGGCGAGCCCGCCTATTCTCGCGCGCTGCCGGCGCCTGACGCGCCGGCGCGCCCGGTCAGCGAGTCCGGCCGGGAGCGTCACGTCCTCGGTGAACTGGCTCATGCTGTCGCGCACGACGTGCTCAAATTCCGCGTTCATGATCCTTTCTCCGTTAGCTCGAAGTCATTGGTCAGCCACGGTCCCGCCAGCTCGCGCATCCGTCGCAGGCCCCTGGACGCGGCCGACTTGACCGTGCCCTCGGAGCAGCCGAGCACGCTGGCCGCCTCGGCGTCGGATAGCTGCTCCCAGTGCCGTAGCACGACGGCCGCGCGCTGCTGCGCTGGCAGCTGATGCAGGGCGCGGATGAGCGCATCACGCAGGTCCACCGCGGACGTCGAGTCCGGCGCGACGGCCGGCTGGCTGGCCCGGATGACCGGCAGCTTGCGATGCCAGGCGTACTCGCGCCGCCAGCGATCGGTGGCCAGGTTGTACAGGGTCCGGCGCAGGTATCTCTCCTGGTTGCCGCTGACCCGGCGGCCCTGCCTGATCAGCCGCTCAAGGGCGGCCTGAAGCAAGTCCTCACCGTCATGACGGCTGCCCGCCAGCAGCATCGCCGTGCGCAGCAGGTGCTTGCCGCGCTCGGCAAGCAGCTGTTCCAGGTCACCGCCGTCCTGCGCATCATGCACGCCACCACCTCCTCCTTCTCGCCTAACCAATACGAAGAAGGCGGCGCAGGCGTTGACGCGTGAGCGGAATTCTGCTTACCTCGTGCCCGCCAGTGCCTTCCTGATCAGGTCAGCGAGATAGGTCGGCCAGATCGCCTGCTCGGTCGCCTCCAGCTCGGCGAGCGTCCACCAGCGCCAGGCGGCTATGCCGTCGGCGGCGTGCATGGCCTCCACGCCCGCGATCTCCCGGCGGCGCTGATCGGTCCGCGCCAGGTAGAGCCGCTCGGACTGGCGTACCATCGCGTCGGCGTACCCCATCGTGTGGGTGCGCCGGTGCATCTCGCCGAGCAAGGCGATGTCGGTCCAGCCGGTCTCCTCGGCGAGCTCGCGAAGCGCCGCCGCCCGGTAGTCCTCGCCCTCGTCCAGCCCGCCGCCGGGGGTCGCCCAGTGCACCCCGTTCGGTGGCCCGTCGTCGTATCGCATGAGCAGCACGCGGTCGTCGGGGTCGAGCAGGACGACCCGCGCGGCGAGCCGCTCACGCAATTCGCGACCGTCCGGTGCTGATGGATCGGCCTCGTTCGCGGGGTTCACAACGACCATGGTCTCTATTGTGCCGGTTGCGCCAGGAAGCGCCGCTTGCACGAGCCGCGCGGCGAGCCGCCTTGCCGCTGAACCTTTGGCAGGGGTCGCCCTGTCCATCATGTGATAGCAGCGAAGCACTCGGGAGGCGTGGTGGAGGCTGACGGCGGGGAATTCGCCCGGTTCGTTGACATGCGCCAGCGCTCGCTGCTGCGCAGCGCCTGGCTGCTGACCGGTGACTGGCCGCTGGCGGAAGACCTGGTCCAGACCGCGCTCGCCAGAACCTGGCTGCGCTGGGAGCGGATCAGGCGGCGTGACGACCCCGAGATTTACGTGCGCAGGGTCCTGGTGAGCACCTGGGTGAACTGGAGCCGCCGCAAATGGCGCGGCGAGCGCCCTGGAGCCGAGCTGCCTGACGGTCCGGCCGGTGGCGACCTCGCGACCGAGGCTGTAGCGCGCGTCGCCGTGCGCGGCGCGCTCGCGTCGCTGAGTGATCGTCAGCGGGCGGTGCTTGTGCTGCGGGTCTTTGACGACCTGACCGAGGCGCAGACGGCCCAGATCCTTGGCTGCGCCGTCGGCACCGTCAAGAGCACGATGTCGCAGGCGCTGGCCAAGTTGCGTGCGGACCCCAGGCTGGCTGAGGTACCGGAACAGGAGAAGCGGTGAGCGAAATGGAACGGAATCTGCGTGACTTGCTTGAGCTCGCCGTGGGCGAGCCGCCGCGCTGGGTGAGCCTGCCCGCGGTGCGCCGCCGCGCCGCCAGGCGCCGGGTGGCCCAGGCCGGCCTGGCGAGCCTGGCTGGCGTCCTCGCGGCAAGCCTCGGCGTGAGCTTGGCCACCGGGGCGATCCGCGTTGGCCCGCCAGCCGCCAGCGGCGCCCGCCAGCACGCCCGCCCGCTGCGGTATGACCAGGCCGGCCCGCCGCGGTATTACATCGGCGACGACTTGGCTTCCGGGTCCGGGCAAGAGTCCTTCGTCGTCGTGCGTGCCACGGCCACCGGCCGGGTCACCGCCAGGATCGCCGACCCGAGGCCGGGAGCCCTGTGCGGCGAATCGCTGGCGGCGGCCGGCACCAGCACCTTCTTCATGACCTGCACGATCTGGCGGTTCGCTCCTTCCGCCAAGAGCCACGGCCACTTCCCGCGCCGCCGGGGGCGGATCACGTTCCTCGAATCGTTCATCTACCGGTTCCAGGTCACCAGTGCGGGCCGGGTCACCGGGTACTCGCTGGTCAAGGGCAGCGTGCTGAAAGGCATGCTCGCCGACGATCTCGCGGCAGCCCCGGATGGCTCCCTGGTGGCGACCGAAGTGATCAAGCCGGGGCCATCTGGCCACATCTCTACCGACTCGGTCCCGGCGGGAATCTACGTCATCAACACCAGGACGGGCGCGAGGGCGTTCTGGCACGCCGGGCCTTACCGGCCGGGCGCCATCGGGTTCGCCGGCGCATCGGCCATGTCATTGACCGGCAACGGCGGCGAGCTCGTCATATGGGAGGCGCGGTGCCCTCGAAGCCGCTACATATCCGACTGCCCCGTCAATGGTCACCACTCGCAGGTGCGGGCCTACGGCCCGGCCGCGCTCGGCGGCTCGCTGGAAGGCGGCCGGGTCATCCTCCCG